>WFMX01000267.1 GCA_015488875.1 Campylobacterota bacterium
TTTTTAGTTGCTGGTTTTTAGTTTTTAGTTTTCTTGTGGGGTGTTGGCAGATTGGTTCTGCCTTTCTGCTTTATGAGTATAGAGCTTTATGCTCCACCATAGTGCAGTGATTTTGGACTACTTTCATGCCTGCATCTTTTGCTTTTTTGGCTGCTTCGTTGTTGACTAGAGCTAGCTGACCCCAAAAGACTTTGATATCTCCTCTCTCTATACATGCATCTGCTATAGCATCAAATGCGGCTGGTTTCCTAAAGATATCTACCATATCTACCTCAAATGGTATCTCCACTAGTGACCTGTAGACTTTTTCACCTAGTATGGTTTCCTCTTTTGGATAGACTGGTATTATCTTGTATCCCACACTTTGTAGATATTTGGCTACTCTATGGCTCGCTTTTGACTCATCTGGTGAGAGACCCAATATAGCTATAGTTTTGACACTCTCAAAGATCTCTTTGATCTCATCTTTATTGCTATTGACTGTTGGAAATTCACACTCCATTGCTTGATCCTTTATTGTAAGTTCATCCGAGACGATAGTGCGTCCACATCACAATAGATGAAGATGGTGACCAACTGTCGAGCTTTGCAAGAACTTTAATGATATAATTCGGTTTCAAATATTACCCAGGAATTATAATGATAGACTTAAATAGTATAAAAAAAGCGTATGAGAGAGTATCGAGTGTCGTCTACAATACGCCATTTGGTTATGCACCGATACTGAGTGAGCTGAGTGGATATGACATATATCTCAAAAAAGAGAACCTCCAAAGGACAGGAGCATTCAAACTCAGAGGGGCATTTAATAAGATAGCAACTCTAGTAGAGAGTGGTAATAGAGGTGGCGTAGTAGCAGCAAGTGCAGGCAATCATGCACAAGGTGTCGCATTTTCTGCCAAACATTTCGGTATAGATGCTACTATAGTCATGCCTGAGTCTACACCACTTACTAAAGTCCAAGGGGTCAGAGACCTAGGTGCCACAGTCATACTTCATGGCAACAATTATGATGAGGCGTATGGATACGCTCTAGTGTATGCTACAGAGAACAAACGAGAGTTTGTCCATCCATTCACAGATGATGAGGTGATATCTGGTCAAGGTACGGTAGCTATAGAGATGCTAGATGAGATCGCTGATCTAGATGCGGTGGTAGTGCCTATAGGTGGTGGTGGATTGATATCAGGTATTGCTACAGCCATCAAGGACATATCACCTAGCTGTAAAGTGATAGGTGTAGCATCTGAGGGTGCTCCCGCTATGGCGACTTCATACAGAGAGGGTAGGGCTATAGATACGACCTCTGTACGAACTATAGCTGATGGTATAGCAGTCAGAGATACATCTCCTAAAACCCTAGAGTATATACTGAAATATGTAGATGGTATCCAACTAGTAGGTGAAGATGAGATAGCAAATGCTATACTATTTTTGCTAGAGAAGCAGAAACTACTCGTAGAGGGTGCAGGTGCAGTGGGTGTAGCCGCCATACTTCATGGCAAGATAGATATGCCCAAAGGTAGCAAGATAGGTATAGTACTTAGTGGTGGCAATATAGATGTCACGATGCTCTCTCTCATCATAGAAAAGGGTCTCATTAAGTCATCACGAAAGATGAAGCTCATAGTGACTCTGATGGATAAGCCAGGCTCCTTGATGCTCTTCACTGAGCTACTCACCACAGTGGGAGCCAATATAGTACAGATAGGATATGATAGGACATCTACGGATCTCAAATTTGGTGATGCCTTTGTATCGGTAGATCTTGAGACCAAAGGAGTAGAGCATCAAGAGCAGATACGCAAGATACTCAAAGAGAGTGGGTTTTTGTTTACGGAGTCTCATTGAGGGGTTGGGAGTAGGGTGTCGAAAAAGCACCATCAACCCACCCAATCCATTTCCACTTTTTGGATATATAGAGACGATAGGGGTCTGGTGATTTGTGATGCGTGGAGCGTAGCGGAATGCATCATGAATAACCTGACCTCGGCTAAACTGCAACACCGTTATATCTCAGCCGAGGTCGAACAATTTCTATACGAGGACACAGCTTCCGTTCGCTTCGCTCACAAAACCAATGTCCCCTAACTGTATCGCTTATCTACTGCGTTTGAAAAGACTCAATCTGTCTCTATGTGCAGAGTGTGATTTGGGTCAAAAACTATATCCAACACCCAAATATATATAATCACTAGTGATTTCTGTGGTTGCTAGGGAGCTTACATCTATGACGGTTGATCCGTTTATTAATGGTTCTATATCATCTAAATTCCAATACTTATAAGCGTATCCGACTTTGGCATAAAAGTCAGACTCTTGACCTGAAAGATCGGTGAGATAGTACTTGAGACCTATGTCAAATGAGGAGTATGTGCCTGCGATATCCAAGTCGCTGCTGATGACATCACTACTCATAGTTCCTGACTGCATAGCTAGCATGACACTACTGTATAGAGAGAAGATCTCTGCTAAATTGTATGCACCTTGCATTGCAATACCAAATTTGTATGTCTCCATCTCCGTGTTTACTTGATAGAGTAAGGCGTTGATGTAGTCACTACTATCTGCGTAGTTGCTACTCGCTACAGTCGGTGTCGAAAATCCTGTCATGAGTCCTATACCGAAATAGCTTCTATCGTCTTGGTAAATATCATACCCTATACCCAAATCAAGATCTATACCGCTAGCTGTAAAACTGCTAGGAAATGTCGCTATAGTCTCGGGTCTATTTGGCAGTATATCCAATAGAGTATCTGAGATAGCTGTCACAGTGTCAAATTGACGAGAGTCGTGTATGTCCATATTGCCAAAGTAGTACCAAGTCGTATCGGTCAAGTTTTGGTGATGTTCATTGATGCTGTAGACTCTGTCGTCTAGGGACATGGGTATATCTGCTCCATTGGTGATAGTAGAGCTCCACTCGAAGTTACCTTGACCATATCTGATATCCATAGCTTGAGAGGCACTGCCCAATATAATTATAGGTAAAATATATTTTCTTATCATTTATTAATCCTTTTTAGTACATTATAAAATGTTATCATA
>WFMX01000268.1 GCA_015488875.1 Campylobacterota bacterium
CACCCTTATACATCTTCTCATAGCTACGAGTCTCAAGACTGAAATATATGAGCCACGGCTTACCAACTATAAGTCTATAGGGTACAGAACCCCAAAAACGGCTATCGCTTGAGTTGTCACGGTTGTCACCTATCATGTAGAAGTGGTCACTCTCTACCTTTTTGTATAGGGCGTTGATGGGTCTATCTTTGATAGTGTATTCAGGTGATTTCAAATCGGGTATATATATAGGAGAGACATCTATATTTTTGTCATAAGCATAATATTTTAATAGCGATTCAAATATATTTGAATTGCCCTCTGGTAGATACTGTATGCCTGGATATTTGTCCATATATGGATTGCTCACCCATAGCTTGTCTCTGAGTTTTACTATCTTCTCTTTGGGAAAGTTGGCTTTTATATACTCATCGCCCTCATGGTGGTGTATAAGTAGATCTTTATCTACATAGATGAGTTCATCTCCGCCTACTGCTACACATCTCTTGACATAGTGCATTTTGTGATTTTTGGGATATCTAAATATCACTATATCACCCCTCTGTGGCTTCTCACCCTCTATCAAGTGTCCATTGCCAAATAGATCTGGAAGTATAGGTACTTCTAACCAAGGCAAGTGTGGTATAGGGATACCATAGCTGAACTTTTTGGCGAATAGAAAATCACCTATCAGTAGGCTTCTCTTCATCGAGCCACTAGGTATCACAAAAGATTGTGCTACAAAAAATATAAGAAAAAGAACTATTATGATAGTCCCTGTCCATGTGCCTGAAAAGTGTATTAGTTTTCTTAAAAAATCTTTCATATCTCTCTCTTTCGTGCTGATTTGAGTGTGTTTGACAGCAACATAGCTATAGTCATAGGACCTACACCGCCTGGTACAGGGGTGATGAAGCTACATTTTTTGCTGACAGAATGGAAGTCTACATCTCCGACTAGTGAGCCATCCTCTATGCGGTTGATACCTATATCTATCACTATAGCACCATCTCTCACCATATCCTCTTTGATGAGTGATGGTACACCTACACCTACTATGACGATATCTGCTGCTAGTGTGTGCGATTTGAGGTCTTTGGTATATATATGTGTGGTTGTGACTGTAGCGTTGGCATTGAGTAGTAGGCTTGACATCGGTTTGCCTACTATATTGCTAGCTCCTACCACACAGACATCTTTGCCTTCTAAGTCTATATCGTACGCTTCAAACATCTTCATCACGCCTAGTGGTGTACAAGCTACAAAGCCATCTAACCCTGTCACCAATCGACCTACATTGAATGGATGAAATCCATCGACATCTTTGTGGGGAGCTATCACCTCTAGTATCATATCTGTATCCACATGTTTAGGTAGCGGTAGCTGTACAAGTATGCCATCTATCCTAGGATTTTGATTCATCATCTCTATAGTTGCTATGATTTCACTTTGGCTGATAGTATCTGGCATATTGTGAGTGATGGAGTAGAAACCTACCTTTTCACAAGCTTTTGCTTTCATCTTGACATATGCATGACTCGCTGGGTCATCACCTATGAGTATGACAGCTAGACCAGGCACTATGTTTTTCTCCTGCTTTAGCTTCTCTACACCTTTGGCTACATCACCTTGGACTCTATTGGCAAGAGATTTTCCATCTATTAGTTGCATCTGTTTTATTGACCTTATTAGAATATTTTAGGTATTATATCAAAATAAATTTATTATGGAGTTTTCTTTGAAAAAATTGTGGCTATTTTTGCCTATCTTTCTCTTTGGTAGTGAGGATTTCATTACAGACCTCGAATATGGTCAAATGTTATATAAAAATCCTAGAGGTATCAGCTGTGCCTCTTGTCATGGTCTCAAAGGCGAGGGTAAAGTTATAGTATCGTATCTCAAAAAGAACAAAGAGCGAGTCACTATATATGGAAGTGATATACGACAAATATCTCTATCTAAGCTCAAAGCAACAGTTGCAAGAAATCACCCTATAATGCCAAAATACTATCTCACTACAGAAGAGGTAACGGCCATATACTACTATATTCAGATGATTAATCAGAAGGATAAGGGAGATATAGAGTAGTGAAGAGTCTTTTTGCATGCTAGATCCTGCATATTGTTCGATTATGTAGTCCATACACTATATTTATCTGCTAATTCAACATTTGTTAAATTCGACTTCTGTATAATCTCTATTAGATAATAGAAAGGGAGATGTATGCTATTGCAGAAAATATTCACTTATGATATAGAGGTAAAAATCGCCAATTTTATATCAAAATATATCTTTGACATAAAGACATTTTTTATAATATTTGCAATCAATCTTTTGATATATGGTCAAAAGATAGTCTTTCTCAGCATGCCAGCAGATGACTATATGCGTATTTTTGGAGACGATAATACGCAACTACTCATCACCAACTCCGCTAGATGGTCACAGGCACTGATGAATGACTATATTTTTACAAATGAGCTGCAAATCATGCCGTATCTTCATGGGATTATAGGCATCTTCTCGTTCTCACTGATGGGTATTATGAGTGTGAAATTCCTTGGTATGGAGAAGAGATTTGAAGTTATAATCGCATCTCTGCTCATATCGGCGACACCTATGTTTGCGCATAATCTCTTTTTTAGTACCAACATCACTACATGGATCACTCTCTCGTTTGGTGTTATAGGAATAATTCTACTCCACAAACAAAGTATACTTGCCAAAGCTCTTGCTTTTGTATTTATAGTGATATCTATAGGAAACTATCAAACCATAGTCCAGATAGCAGCTACAATAATTCTATTTAGACTTATGATTTCTATCTTTGATGCGGGTAGCACTCGCAAAATATGGCTTTTGTTTTTGGATGCTTGTCTAAAGATGCTTTTTGTGTTGGTGGCATATATTAGTTCAAACCATATAAATGAATTATTTTTGAATTATCACCATTGGGAGCCAGTACATAGACTGGCAAAAGCTACATCAAACACAGATTTATCACTTTTTTTAGACAGATTGGGTTCATTATACAGTTTTAGTATTAGATTTGATCGTTTTGATATACAGTTTTACAAGCTATACTACCTATTGGTACTTTTGACTATGCTGGGTGTGTTTGTCAAAATAGCATTTAAAAAACAGAAAAAACTAGTGAGACTTTGGTCATTGGTTTGGATATCTATGTTGTTTGCCATGTTGCCTATGATCATTAATTTGCCTATGATAATGGGCTTGGATATACCTCCTCGTGCACACTTTACTATTGGTTGGGCATTGGCAGGTCTATTTGTGGTGGGCATGATGACGCTAAAGGGTTTATTTAAAAGTCTATCCATAGTAGTATCTTTACTTATTATAATATTGAGCAGTTATTATATATCACTATTTTTTGATGCTGGTATCAGGCAAACCCAGAGAGATATACATAGAGCAGAGGCGATCGTAGAGAGGATACGCAGTCACAAAAACTATACCGCCGAACCTATAGGATTTCATATAGTAGGTGGACGAACATTTAATGTTCCAGGATGGAACCTTAAGTTTGAGCAGCCGTTTAGCACTCATTGGGCTAAATATAAAATATTTCAATATTTCACAAGTCTAAAATTTCACCAAATCCATCATGGTGAATTGGCAGATATGGAAAAATATATTGTACAAAATGGCGAAAAAGTATATCCATACCCAGGTAAAAATTCGGTAATAGTCCACAACAACAATGCAGTAGTATTTTTAAATACAGGAGATATAAATAG
>WFMX01000269.1 GCA_015488875.1 Campylobacterota bacterium
ACATAGTTGTATATGTAGTATCCACCCTCTTCACCATCGCTATCTGCATCACTAGCAGATAGATAGAGACCACCCCTCATCAAGTCTCTATCTATCTGAGATATACTCTCTCGAATTACTTTGAGATATAGTGGATTTGGTTCGATGAGATAGATATCACTATAGAGGGATATCAATTCCGCATTGGTATATAGCATCTTTTCAAAGTGCGGTATCTGCCACTCCGTATCTGTAGTATAGCGAAAGAACCCACCATCTATCTGATCGTACAGACCGCTTCGTGCCATCTTGTCCAAAGTGTGTTTCGCCATACCAAATGCCCTTTGGCTACCACTGACTCTATAGATATCTAACAGTAGAGAGATTTTGGAAGATTCGGGAAACTTAGGTCTCTTGGCAAATCCTCCGTTGACTCTATCGTAACTCTTCTCTATCTGAGATATTGTCTTTTTGATAAGCCCTCTGTCAAATCGTATAGTCTCATTGCTATCTCTATATATATCGGTAGTAGCCTTCTCGTATCGTGCCACCAATTCCGCTCTTTTGGCTTCGTCGTAGTGGTAAATATCTGCTAAATATGGCAATATTTTCACCATCCCCATAGAGCCATAGCCCTCATATCTCGGTATGTATGTAGATATATAAAGTGGTTTCATATCAGGTGTCAAAAATATGCTAAGAGGCCATCCGCCACTATGACTAGATACTGATGAAAATATCTGTTGATACCTCTTGTCTATCTGCGGAAACTGCTCTCTGTCGACTTTGATCGAGATATAGTCTTTGTTGAGTAGTTTGGCTATCTCTATATCTGTGAAGCTCTCCTCCTCCATGACATGACACCAGTGACAAGTGCTATACCCTATAGATAAGAAGATCAGTTTATCCTCTTTTTTTGCTTTGTCAAAAGCATCTTTGCCCCAAGGATGCCAATCTACAGGATTGTGAGCATGTTGCTTGAGGTATGGTGAACTCTCATCTATGAGTGCATTGGTGTATCCATCTTGTGCGTAGATGGATATGGTAAGTATGGCTATAAGTATCAATTTTTTCATGTGGTTATGCTCCTTGTTTTTGCTTCTTGTTGATCTCTCTTTTATTTTAATTAAAGTTTGTTTGTGTACAATTATGGAAAGGGTACACAGAAATGATAGGAACGGAGAATTCCTATCATCTTGTGAGACAATTTAGTCTTTGTCTGTGTTCTTTGGCTTATTACAATCTCTATAATTCAACCACACTAAAGTGACTTTCACTACAGATATCATCAAAGCTAGTACAGAAAATAAAATTTCCATATCGTACTCTTCCAATTGAGATAACCCTGCCTATGCCAAAACATCGTAGCTTCAAGCCCACCCACTCAATGAAAAAAAGAACACTACCCCATCTATTCTAAAGGGTACAAAGAATTATATCTTGTTTTGCTTGAAATAGTTGATTCAGATATATTCCATACATCTATTTATTCATGAGAGTAATTAAGGGGGCTTTGGATAGAATTTGGGTAAGCAAGTCAAGCCCCATTAACACAGATTTAACACTAACAAGAGAGAATAGGTTATCAAAATTATAAGGATGATAGATGAATAAGATCATATTGGCGTTGACTATACTAGTGACTATCACTATGGGGGCGGATGCTCAGATGAAATGTGCAGCAGGCAAATGCGGATCAGAGATGAAGAGTGGAGATGCTAAGCCGAAGAAGATGATGAATATGTTTCAGTCCGTAGCAAAAGATAAAGCTACTATGCTACAGAGTGGTGATGCCAAGCTATTTTGTCCAGAGTGTGGTATGTCACTACCTATGTTTTACAAGACAAATCATTCAGCTATAGTCGATGGCAAGGTGAAACAGTACTGCTCTATGCACTGTCTAGTCGAAGATATGAAGAGTGGTGCAAAGCCTACGGATATCAAGGTGGTAGATCTCCATAGTCTCAAATTTATAGCTGCGACAAAGGCTTATTATGTAGTGGGTAGTAGAAAAAAAGGTACTATGTCCATGGTGAGCAAGTATGCCTTTGCTTCCAAAGTAAATGCCGATGCCTTCGCAAAAAAGAACGGTGGTGAGGTGGTGACATATGATGAAGCCCTCAAGAGTGCAGAGGGTGATTTCGACAAAGATGGTACTATGATAGCCAAAAAGCAAGATATGATGGCTTCAAAGGGAGAGATGATCTATAAACAAAAATGTCAAAAGATAGATGATAAGTTCGAGACTACTGCGGAGGCTAAGGCGTTTATAGAAAAGAGTAAGAGTTGCGAGGGAGTCAATCCAAAGCAACTTCAAGCTCTTGGATTGTACCTTAGTAGACGATGATAGGAAGATTTGTCGCTATAGCTTTGGTCTTGACACTACTCCTCAGTGCTGATGATACCAAGCTCTCAAAAAAAGGGCAAAAGATAGCAGAGTCGCTATGTGATGGCTCTACCCTGCCTAAAAAAGCAGGCACAGTAGAGCAGATGATGATAGACATCAAAGCGTCACACTCTTGTCCGTCACTCTCCAAATCTAAGCTCAAATCCATAGCACTCTATCTGTTAAATGGTGCAAACGGCAGTACCAACAATAGGAGGATATCTGTCCCAGAGAGTGCCAAATGCCCTGTCTGCGGTATGTTTGTCCACAAATACCCCAAATGGACTACACATATGAAAATAGGCGACAAAGATCTCTACTTTGATGGTGTCAAAGATATGATGAAATACTATATTTTCGATGGCGATTTCGTATATGATCGCAAAGATATATCTCAAATGTTGGTCAGTGATTACTATACGCTAGAGGCGATAGATGCTAGAGATGCCTACTTCGTATACGATTCTGACATGTTCGGCCCTATGGGTAGAGAGTTGATACCGTTCAAGAGTAGTGGAGAGGCAGAGAGATTTATGGGCGATCATGGAGGCAAGAGAGTTTTGAGGTTCAAAGATATTGACGATAATACGATAATGGGACTAGATGGTTAAGCAATTTTATATAATGGTGACTACGATGATTCTCTTATCGTTGGTCATAGTATTGGATTATTTGAATTATGATAGAGATGGCTTCAAGGAGTCTATAGAGAGTATATCTGCATTGACTACTATGTCGTCCCTATCTATGAGTAGTAGCTGGTATGAGCCTCGACTGCTCTATATGGACGACAGAAGCAATCCTATCTATCCTGAGATGAGTAGAGTCGACAAGATGGAGTTTGTCTATGCCAAATAGAAGTACAGTCTTCTACTTCCTCACACTACTGCTCTTCAAGCAGAGATCCAAACATACAGGAATCATATCTATATCTGTCGTGATTATAGCACTTCTGTCCTCCGTACTCTTCATCTCGTCATCGCTACAAGAGAGTACAAAGATAGCATTATCTAGTCAGCCAGATTTTGTCGTCAGTCGTGTAGAGGCTGGTAGGGCGGTAGATACTCCTATGGAGTGGGCAGATAAGATAGAGCAGATAGATGGTGTATCGACTGTGACACCTAGAGTCTATGGTAGATATCTATATGAGGCTGGAGGCAGTGAGTCATTTTGGTGGTGGGAGTAGATCTCTTTGACGAGCAGAGCCACAAGATGCTTCAGAAGATTATCAAAGATATAGATTTGAAGCAATTTTTTTCTCAGGATAGTATGTTGGTAGGTGAAGGTGTCAAGCGGTTCTTGGAGAGTAGGTTTTACCGAGATAAATTTTCGTTCAAGATGCCAAATGGAAGCTTCAAAGATGTGCAGATATATGCTACCATACCAAAAGAAAGCAACCTCATATCCAATGATATGGTGATACTTTCCATAGATTTGGCGAGAGAGATCTTCGGTATATCGGATGAGCTATCTACAGATATCACGCTCAGTGTCCCCAATGATGCAGAGTGGGATACTGTACTTAGCAAGATACATCTACTCTTTTATGATGTCCGCGTGACAGACAAGAGAGAGATGATAAAGGCATATGATAGTCTATACAACTACAAGGGTGGACTCTTTTTGATACTATATCTTGTCACTATAGTCACATTTATGCTGATACTCTATCAGAGATACTCTATGGTACTCTCGTCGGAGCGGAGAGAGATAGGGGTACTTAGAGCTATAGGCTGGAGCATAGGCGATGTATTGAAGTTGAAATTTTATGAGACTCTCATCATTATAACCATCTCGCTAGTGTTGGGTGTAGTTTTGGCATATATATATGTTTTTATCTTTGATGCACCTATAGTGAGTGGTATATTTCTAGGTAGTGCAAACCTATCAAACTCTATCTCCTTTATGCCTGTAGTAGATATGGGGGTGCTGAGTTCTATAGCACTACTTTACGCTGTGCCATTCATGGTAGCCGTATTGGTACCAGCATGGAGGATAGCCGTGACTTCACCAAGAGAGGCAATGTTGTGATAACTATCGAAAATATAGACAAGATATATAGTGCAAAGAGTTCGGAGCCGTTCAAGGCACTCGACTCCATCAACCTACAGATAGATGATGGAGAGTGCATAGTGCTGAGTGGGGTGAGTGGTAGTGGCAAATCCACACTACTATCTATCATAGCGGCATTAGACAAGCCGAGTAGTGGTAGGGTGGTGGTAGATGGTGAGCTGATCAGCAAGCTACCTGACCTACATGCATCAGCATATCGTGCCAAGAGCGTAGGGTTTATATTTCAACACTTTAACTTGCTAGAATCTCTAAGCGTAGAGGACAACATCATCGCCCCCCTCGTCAATGCAGGTATCGACTTGAGTAGAGTAAAAGAGATGAGCTATAGAGCTATGAAAGAGGCATCCATAGAGCATAAAGCTTCACAAGCTATTAGGGAATTGTCTGGCGGAGAGAAACAGAGGTGTGCTATAGCTAGAGCCATAGTGAGGGAGCCTAAATATATCATATGTGATGAACCAACTGCCAACTTAGATAGAGATAATTCATTAAAGTTTATAGATATCATAGAGAGATTGCATAGAAGTGGCAAGAGTATCATTATCGCGACACATGACCCGCTATTTGCAAATCTTCCCTTTGAGAGTAGAGTGATACATATGCGAGATGGTCGTGTGGTCGATGAGGTTTAGCGGTGAGTGATATACTGCTCGATAACAGCGTCATAGTCTATCTGCTGAGCGAAGTACTACTCTATATGCTTCTGCTTGTAGCATTTGTAGCTACTCTTCATGTATTGAAGAGATGGGATTTTGACAAGTTTACACAAGAGCAGTTTACTTTGGAGAGTAGAGCATATCTAGTGATGAGTATCATATTTTTTGTTATCCTACTAAAGGTACTACTCTTACCATATTTTATATATACCATAGATGGATTGTCAGATATAGTACCTGGTGCTATGTGTGCTGCAGGTATCATCACTGCCAACGGCTATGGTGAGCCACTACTCAACCTGAAGATAGTTATACTCTTCATGAGTGGTTTTTGGATCAGACTAAATGGACTCGATTTGAGTGCCAAGGAGTACCCATATACAGAGATCAAATCTTGGCTCTTTGTCGCTATTTTTCTACTACTTAGTGCAGAGATAACATTGGATATACTATACTTTAGCCACATAGAGACCTCCAAGCCTGTGACCTGTTGCTCTATGATATTTGGCGGTTCAGATATACTACCTTTTGGACTAGACATAGATATGCTTTTGATGCTCTTTTATCTGCTATATGCTTTGGTACTCTTGACCACTATCTCAGAGGTAGCCATAGGACAACTGCTCTCGACTCTACTATTTTTTCTCATAGCATACTATAGTGTAGTCTACTTCTTTGGGACATATATATATGAGTTGCCTACTCATAAATGCCCATTTTGCATGATGCAAGAGCCATACTACTATGTAGGCTATCTCATATGGGGTTCTCTATTGATGGGGACATATATGAGCATAGATTATGCTATAGTTAAGCTACTATTTGATAAAAATAGCTCTATAGATAGAACAAAATGGTATGCCCTCGCATTTCTCACACTTTTTGTGCTGGTCTGCAGTACTTTTGTCGCTCTATACTACATCAAAAATGGAGTACTTTTATGAAGAAGTTTATGATCTCGCTATTGAGCATAGTTTTGGCAGGGGCGGTGATAGTGATACTATTTCTCTCGCTAGCCAAAGAGAGTGGACCTAGATATGTCTACAAAGGCAATACAGAGAGAGTACCGATAGCCATCAAACCAAAAGAGTACCAATGCTCAGAGTGCAATATGGAGATAGAGAAACTTTTTTATAGTGCAGAGATTATCACGAAAGATGGCAAGACATATTTTTTTGATGAAATTAGCTGTGCCGTACTTTGGCTCAACGAAAATAAGCCAAAAGATGTCATCGCTACTACTAGGGTACTAGATGGAGATGGCTGGGTAGACATAAAAGATGCTTGGTATACACGCGTAGCCCCCACACCTATGGGGTATGGTATGGCTGCCTATGAGAAAAAAAGAGATGATTTGATATCATTTGACGATATGAGACTCTTGGTACTACAGGGCAAAACATTACAAGATCCATTTGTAAAAAAGTCACTTTTGAAACAATAAGAGTTCCCTTTAATCATTTTTTGATATAATTAGGCGTATTTTAAAAACTTAACTAAGGAGAGATCAATGGCATTATTTGATGATGTAAAAGAGGTAGTAGTAGAGCAATTGAGCGTAGATGCAAATGAGGTGAAAGAGGAGTCTAAGTTTGTAGAAGATCTTGGAGCAGATAGCCTTGATGTAGTAGAGTTGGTTATGGCACTTGAAGAGAAATTTGAGATAGAGATTCCTGATGAGCAAGCAGAGTCCATAGCAACAGTAGCAGATGCTATCAAGTTTATCGAAGAGAATAAATAATCAAGACCCAACCCTTCTTTAAGTTGAGGAGGGTTAGCACGGTTGTCGCTCAAAACTCTATATGTTACTATCTAGGGTTTTGCGAGGTGACTTCATAAATCAATCACAGGAGAGCAAGTGAAAAGAGTAGTTGTAACAGGCATAGGTATGATAAATAGCCTTGGGCAGGATAAAGAGAGTTCATTCCAAGCGATATTGGATGGAGAGTGCGGTATCAAAACGATAGAGCTTTTTGATCCAGAGAGATTTCCTGCCCAAATAGCAGGTGAGATAGTAGGTTTTGATCCTAGTACGGTGATGGATAAAAAAGAGGTAAAAAAAGCAGATCGATTTATACAGCTAGGACTCAAAGCAGCCCAAGAAGCTATGGAGGATGCAGCTCTTCCAGATGGTGTAGACAAAGATAGATTTGGAGTATCATCTGCTTCAGGTATAGGTGGCTTACCTGCCATAGAGAAGAACTCTGTCATATGTGATACTCGTGGACCTAGAAGAATCTCTCCATTCTTTATCCCGTCGGCATTGGTCAATATGTTAGGTGGATTTGTATCCATATACCAAGGATTGAAGGGGCCTAACCTCTCTAGTGTTACTGCTTGTGCCGCTGGTACACATGCTATAGCTGAAGCTAGCAAAACCATTATGGTTGGTGGAGCAGATAGGATGTTGGTGATAGGTGCTGAGTCTGCTATATGTGGAGCTGGTATGGGTGGTTTCGCTGCTATGAAAGCCCTCAGCACCAACAATGATGATCCGAAAGGTTCATCGCGTCCATTTGATGGAGACCGCAATGGATTTGTCATGGGTGAGGGTGCTGGAGCTTTGGTACTCGAAGATTATGATTTGGCTCTAGCAAGAGGGGCTGAGATATATGGAGAGGTGATAGGTTTTGGTGAGAGTGGTGATGCCAACCATATCACATCGCCTGTGATGGAGGGTCCTCTGCGTGCTATGAAAGCAGCACTTACTATGGCAGGGAACCCAAAAGTTGACTATATCAACGCACATGGCACAAGTACTCCTGCCAATGACAAAAATGAAACCGCCGCTATCAAAGAGGTGTTTGGTGGCAAAGAGAACTGCCCACCAGTCAGCTCCATCAAGGGGCAGATAGGTCACTGCCTAGGTGCAGCGGGAGCCATAGAAGCGGTAGTGACACTAATGTCTATGAAGAGAGGCATCATACCGCCAACTATCAACTATACTACGCCAGACGAAAATTGCGATCTTGACTATGTGCCAAATCAAGCAAGAGAAGCAAATATAGATGTAGCTATGAGTAATTCATTTGGTTTTGGTGGCACTAACGGTGTCGTGATATTTAAGAAAATCTAAGGAGAGCTAATGGCAACTTATCTTGATTTTGAGAATCGCATAGAGGCTATAGGATTAGACCTAGAGTCGGCTAAAGCTTCAGGTGATGAGGTTGCAGTAGAGTCATTTGAGAAAGATTTGACAAAAGAGGTCAACAAAACTTTCGGCTCGCTCAACGACTATCAAAAGCTAAGACTTGCAAGGCATCCAGATCGTCCATACTCGCTAGACTATATCAATCTCATCATGGATAATGCATATGAGATACATGGAGATAGGGCATTTCGTGATGATCCTGCCATGTTGTGCTATATTGGCTGGATAGATGGTGTCAAGACTATGCTTATAGGCGAGCAGAAGGGCAGAGGAACCAAAAACAAAATCAGACGAAATTTTGGCATGCCAAATCCTGAGGGTTATCGTAAAGCATTGAGGGCAGTTAGACTAGCAGAGAAGTTTGATATCCCTGTGTTGATGCTCGTGGATACTCCAGGTGCATATCCAGGTTTGGGTGCAGAGGAGAGAGGTCAGAGCGAAGCTATAGCACGAAATCTGTTTGAGTTCTCTAGTACCAAAATCCCTATGATATCTATTGTCATAGGAGAGGGCGGTAGTGGTGGTGCATTGGCGATAGGTGTTGCAGATAAGCTAGCTATGATGAGATACTCTGTATTTTCTGTCATATCACCAGAGGGCTGTTCTGCTATATTGTGGAATGATCCAGAGAAGGTAGAGCAGGCGACAAAAGCTATGAAGATCACACCAGAAGATCTATTGGAGTCGAAGCTGATAGACGATATCTTGGATGAGCCACTCATAGGAGCTCATAGAGATAGGAAGCTAGCAGCAGTAGTAGTAAAGCAGTACTACTTAGAGAAAGTTAGAGAGCTTAGAGAGCTGTCTATAGATGAGATGTTAGAGCAGAGATACAAGAGGCTTGTGTCTGTTGGTGCTTATTCGGAATAAAATCTTAGTAAGTTGTTTACACACTACACACTTGTGAGGTTTTTGACTCACAAGCCCCTTTACAAATTCAACAAAAAGTTATAACAATGCAAGAAATAGTCAATCAGATAGTGGATATAGTCGGAAGTTTAGGATACGCTGGTATCTTTATCATGATGTTTTTAGAGAGCAGCTTTTTTCCCTTTCCTAGTGAAGTAGTGATGATACCTGCTGGATATTTGGCATTTAAAGGCGAGATGAATATATATATAGCAGTATCAGCAGGTATCTTAGGCTCCGTAGCAGGTGCATTGTTCAATTACTATTTAGCTATGAAGTTTGGTAGAAACTTTTTATTAAAATATGGTAAATACTTTTTCCTCAAAGAGGATAGCTTAGACAAGCTTGAAAAGTTTTTTGATAAACATGGTGAGATATCTACATTTAACGGACGACTCATACCTGGTATCAGACAGTATATTTCACTCCCAGCTGGACTATCGCGGATGAGTGTATGGAAGTTCTCACTCTTTACCGCTCTAGGTGCTGGTATTTGGGTAATGGTGTTGGCTGGACTGGGATACTTTCTTGGCTCAAACGAAGATGTGATAAAAGAGTATCTCCATATAGCTACGCTTATAGCACTCATATCCGTGTTCATCATCACTATAGTTTATATAGTTCGTACAAAGAGCAAAAAAGCCATAAAGGAGGAGATATGATAGAGTCTCTATTTGAGAGAAAAATTCAACTATATGTCATAGTCGCATCATATATCTCGTTTCTACTGATAGCTTTGGATGTGATCTTCGATGGTATGTTGACTCAGGTCGACAAGATTGCAAATCAATGGTTTTTGGATAATCAATCAGGTACACTTCATAATATTTTTTTCTCCATTACAAAACTAGGTAATCTCTCTACCATGCTCATACTCTCTTTGATTGTGGTACTATTTTTACTATGGAGAGGGTGGAGAGATGAGGCGAAGATCTATCTAGTCGGCATGTTTAGTTCAGCTATACTCTTTAGCGGTATCAAAGAGCTGATAGGACGCAGTAGACCATCTAGCTATATAGGTGACTACTTTCAACATGGATACTCATTTCCATCAGGTCATGCTACTATGTCGATGACATTTGCTCTTTTGCTTTTCTTCATTTTGTACCCTCGTTCTTCTACTACATACAGATACGCTCTTGTGGCTTTTGTGCTACTATTTTCACTATCTATATCTCTATCTAGATTATATTTGGGAGTTCACTATCTTTCTGATGTCTTGGGTGGATTGTCACTTGCGGTTGGGAGTGTATTTTTGATATATAGGATATTCAACAGAGGAGAGCAAGAGTCATGAGCGAGATAGAAATACTCAAGAAGATAGCCAAAGATGCAGGTGAGATAGTCTATAATGGCTATCACAAGAGCAAGAGTATCACACATAAAGGCGTAGTAGATCTAGTCACTCAATACGATGTAGAGACAGAGATATACATATTGGGCGAACTGAAGAGGTATTTCCCTACCCATACGCTAGTAGGCGAAGAGAGCCATAAAGGTAGTTATGATTTTGAAAAGGCTATATATATAGACCCTATAGACGGCACCACCAACTTCATACATGGCATACCTCACCTTGCCATATCTATAGGTGTTTGGGAGGGTGGTGAGCCTAAGATGGCAGTAGTCTACAACCCCATACTAGATGAGATGTTTTACGCCAGCAAAGGTCAAGGTGCTTACTGTAATGAAAAAAAACTCACAGTATCCACACAAGACACACTGCAACAATCCCTCATAGCCACAGGCTTTCCATACGCCAAAGTAGATAGAGGTATAGAGTACCATTGGGTCATAGAGTCCATGACGAAACTGCTGCCAAATATCCGTGATATCAGACGACTAGGAGCAGCTGCCATAGATCTATGCTATCTAGCCGAGGGTAGAACAGATGGATTTTATGAGATAGACTTGAAGCCTTGGGATGTAGCAGGAGGGATACTGATACTGCTAGAGGCAGGCGGAGAGGTCAGCAACACAAAAGGCGACAGATACACCTTTACCGATAAAGGTATAGTAGCTACCAATGGTAAGATACATCAGGAGTTATCTAGTTATCTTTCTAGCATATAGCCAATCTTAATAACTGATGTTACGCATCATAAGTAAGGAACCCTCCAAAAACAATTCTACCTATCCTACTTGTCCTTTTGTTTGAGATATCTATTTTTGAGTATTATCTAGCATTGCCTCTATATTTGGTGGGCTTGTCAAAGTGTTGATAGTCCTTGATGCCATGCCAGTCTCCTCCCCATCTCCAGCCTCTCTGTTTAAATAATTTGATTATATAGTCACCTTTTCTTATCACCGCTTCATTCTCGGCAGAACCTCTACGCCCCTCTCTTCTGTCTCTATACTTTAGTGATTTTTTATGGCTAATGTGACCGCTTCTGGATATGTATGGATTCTCTATAGGGTTGATATCTATAGCCTTTCCATAAGAGTGATTTGACCACTTTTTGCCACCTGTGACAGCACGACAGTTGAATGCAGAGGTATTGTCTGCTTCTATGGAATCGTGATCACTAGCCTTGTAGTGACTTACAAGTTTCATACTCTTGATAGGGTATCTTCGCTTGTAAAGTTCATCAAATATCTTTGCCACTTCCTTGGCTACAGATTTGTGAACTATCATTTCGCCCATTTTTCTTTTCCATCCAAAGTCATAGTATGGTATCTTCAGATATCTCAGATCAGGTATGGAGACTGGACACCCCCGTTTCCAAGAGCCACCTCTTATCATTTGATTTTTTATAGTTGGAGAAATTTGATAAATCTTTGTCGAGCTATTAGCAGAGAGGATGAATGGTATCGTTAGTAGTAGTATTAAATTTTTCATACTGATATTGTACCATATTATCAATCAATTATTCAAGTTGTTTTGCGGTGTTCTAGTTGGCATCAATGCCTCATGGGTGAGGGGTGAGCTTATACCCTATGCCATAGCAACTATCTATTGTATCTTTGGGCAATTTTTTTCTAAGCTTATAGACCATATGCCTGATATTATTTTCACTTATGTCTATATTGTGCGTATAAAAGTGTTGTAATATATTTTCGTTGGTGCATATACACCTGCTCTTCTCTACCATTAATTGCATGAGTAGCAGCATAGATCTACTCAATTTTACCGTTTTTCCATTATCTTGGAGGAGGAGTTGATCTACGATCCATATATAGCCTTCGCCCAAATCTACCATATTCTCATCAACTTGCCTCTTTTCGTCTGAGATGCTCTCCTCTTCAGTGAGCTTGTGGATCACTTCAAATAGGGTATCTATCTCTATAGGCTTGGGTATGAAGTGAGATATGGATAGATTTATGAGATCCAAAAGATATCTACTGTCAGTATGTGCTGAGAGTATGATGATTCTCTGTCGGTCATCTATCTCTCGTACCTTTTTTGTAAACTCTATACCGTCCATCAAAGGCATTTCGATATCAGATATGATGATATCATAATGACATCCGCATCTATCATAGTATCGATTATATAGTTCCAACGCCTCTATACCATTGGATGCCACTTCTACAAGCTGGAAGTAGTCAGATAGCATATTGTTCATCTCATCCAATAGTGGCGTATAATCTTCGACTATCAATAGAGAGAGTTTTTTTGTTTGGGTCAAAAGTTTTCTAAGATCTGTCATATCTACCTCATATTTGTATTGCCTTTGTAAACGAAGTCCATGGGGCTACAGTTAGGGGACATTGGTTTCGTGAGCGAAGCGAATGAAAGCTGTGTCCTCACATAAAAATGGTTCGATTTCAAACGAAACATAAGCCTATTGCAATTTAGCCGAGATTTGGCAAAATAAGCTTTTTTGGGACGAGATTGCTTCAGTCTCTCCTCAAATTACGAAGCTAAAGCACAGTGTCCATCGTGATTTCATCGACATAGTGAAATATTTATACAGTGCCTAACGACAATTATTGAGAGTGGCTTGATGAAGGTATAGGAGAGTTCCTATACCTTGCCTGCAATAACTTATCTACTAAAACTTATAAGTGATATAAGCTTGTAGTGTATTGTTGGTGTATGTACCTTCATCAGCTGCCACTAGGTCAGTTGAATTTGTAGTGAAGTCACCATATATATAAGCTATCGCAACATCTACACCATAGTAACTAGTCTCAGCCAATAGTGTCAATTCGTTCATATCCACAGTATAGTTCGCTGTATCTGTACCCAAAGTAGCCAGTGTCATCAAGCCATCTGCTTCTGATGTGTACTGTGCTGTCAACTTGAGTGAGTCACTTACTTTATAGCTACCTGCCACTGCGAATGAATCAGCACCTGGAAGACTTACAAAGCCATAGCTCCACCATGCCTCTGTATATAGCTTAGATTGAGCGGCACCACCACCCCAGCCAGCACCACCTACCATAGTAGCCGTGTTGGCGATAGATACAAGTCCACCGTCGTCTACACTAGAGTATGCAGCCCATAGATCAAATGCACCCATTGTATATCCAATTTTTGCAGCATATGCAGACGACTCGTAGTTGCTTAGGTCAGCACCCATGGCTGTACCTAGGTCAGTAGGGTCTATCTGAGCATATTGAGCACCGATAGTAAATCCACTGAATTCACCATCTGCTTGTAACCATACAGCTTGAGCTACATCTATCACATCATAATACCACGCTTGTGCAGTGATGCCAGAAAATTTACCTATAACTGCTACTGTCCAAGCACCCTCTTCTACACCTGCTATAGGGAAGTAACCTTTGTCACCTGTAAAACCACCACTCATTGTAGAGATTCTCTCAGCGTTACCGTTACCATCATAGATATATCCACCTACCAAAGTAAGGTTCTCTATAGGGTTGATCATAGCAACTGCTGCGTCAAATGTGTTGTTTGCTATATTCCAAGTCTCTGTAAAAGCTAGAGGAGTATCAAGCTCTGTACGACCCAAGATAAATGTAGCTTTGCCATCAAATGCAGTACCTGTAATGTTGGCAGTATCTACCCATAGAGCATCACCTACACTTGTTAAATTTGCAGGATCATTGCTAGCATTTGCACCAGCGTATAGCCATACACCACTCACTACATTATCATCAAGACCTAGTGTTGCTATACCTGTCATACCAAAGTTTGCTTTCCAAGTACTAGCAAAAGAGTAGCTAACATCTCCAGATACAGCAGCCTGACCCATAGCACTATCTTGTGCAAATAGATCTACTGTGTCACTGTCTGTTGTAGAGTAGAAAAATTTAATATCTCCACTAAATGACCATGGTGATGCTTCTACTACTGGCTCTGGTGCTGGCTCCACTGGTGCTATATCACCACCTGCCACTGCTGAACTTACAGCCAATGCTGCGATAAGACTAAGTTTTGTAAATTTCATATTTACTCTCCATTTGATTAAGATTTTGATTTATGATGAGATTATATCTTAAGTACTTTAAAGTTTCCATTAATGATTGGTTAATTTTTAATCAATCATTAACAAGTCTAGTGTTTGTGATAAGATTTATCACTTCGGACGCTTTTATCTGCTTCATACATTCGTGGTGTTTAAGTGGACAACTTCTCTTCATACAAGGAGAGCAATCCATCTCTTTGCGTATCAAATGTCCATGTTGATTTTGCCATTGATTGGTCTCTTTGTATTTTGTAGGCCCAAAGATGGCTACCGTAGCTACCTGATAAGCCGCCGCTATGTGCATAGGACCGCTGTCATTAGTGATGAGCCAGTCGAGACCTGCTATGCGTGAAATGAGTTGAGGTATATCGAGCTTGCCTGATAAATTGCTGACATTGGATATACCCTCTTTCCTGATAGCCTGCTCTATATCTCCTGCTATATCCTCTTCACCTGGTCCACCAAATACTACTATATCGTATCTCTCTGCAACTGCCACAGCCACCTTGGCGAACTCTTCAGGATACCACCTCTTGGCAGAACCATATGTAGCACCAGGATTTATGCCTAGTGTAGGCTTGGTGTAGTTGTATGCTTCGTTGTATAGCTTTAGATTTTGCGGAACTATAGTCTCATCCAATGACTCTTCGACAAAGAGAGCATACTTCTCTACTTGGTGCATGTCACTATAACTCTTTGGAAATTGATACTTTGCCTTAGCATTTACCATCATCAAAAACAGAGATGACCTAAATGAGCTTCTAAATGATATAGCCATATCGAAACTACCTAGAGCCTTCGCCTCTGCTCTTAGGCTGAGTAGCTTCTTGCTGAGCATGTGACTATCTATGACTCTTGGATGACTCTGAAGTGTTTGGGTAGAGAGATATGACCCTACTATAGTCACCTTAGCTTCAGGGTATATCCCCAGCAGTGCCTCTATAGCAGGCGTAGCCATGACGCAGTCACCTAGCCATGTTGGTAGCTCTAGTAGTATCTTCATCTCATATCCTCTCTATTTGTCTCATATAGCTTGATATATTTATAGAACACTCCATTGGCATTGGTCACAGAGATGAGTAGCCCCTCATATCCACTCAAAAAGCCCTTTTTAAATATATAGAACTTTATAAATGCAAATATAGCTCTAGCTGTAGCTTTGGTCGGAGATGATGATCTCTTGCCACTGTAGTCTTCTGCCCATAATGTAGAGTATCTCTGCATTTTTGTCACTAGTTCGATGGCATTTTGATATGTGAAGTGTTTCATAGTGTGTGTGAGTCTCTCTACTGATATATCATCTGATAGCTCTAGGCTCTCATGTACTCTGTTGAGATTAAACAATACTCTATGCTTGTCAAAGAGTCTCATCACCCAATCACCCTCCCAACCACAACACTTCATCAATCTCTCATCATAGTAGTTGTCTCGAAGTATAGAGTATACCCTACTACTATCAAGCTCTAGTGACAGTATCTCATCCGCCAATCTCTCAGATAACACTTCATCACTATCTATAGAGAGTATCCAGCTATTGCGTGCATAGCTGATAGCCAAATTTTTCAATGCCCCAAAACCTATAAACTTACTCTGGTATATAGATACATTCTCAAATCTCTCTGCCAACTCTACAGTATCGTCGCTAGAGCCGTTATCCAATATGATCACCTCATCAAATCTCTCTAATGCATTTAGCGATTCTGCTATATATCTAGAGGCATCTTTCGTTATCATAGTTACCGATATTTTACTACTCACTTCCATCCTTTGTAGACCAAACAAAATAAATATGATACAATCATATCACTTTATGATGAAACTATTAAGGAAATAATGATAAAATCATCATATACATATAAAAGGTTTGATGAGATGGTAAAAAAAGAGTTGACTATATTTACAGGGATATTTCTATTTTTGGCGATAGGTATGCACTTCAAAGTGTGGATAAGCCACCCTATAGATCACATTTTGGCTCTGCCAACTGCTGGTGCTTATGGTTTGGGAGCTTTTCACCCTCTCATATTCACTCTTGTGGTATACTTGATAATCCTACTATTTAGAGGTATAGGGAAATTGTTTGAAAAAAAAGAGACCAAGGAGTAGATGATGTTGAAAAATATACTATATACAGGATTGGGTGGTGCTTTACTACTCAAAGATAGAGTAGAAGAGGGCTTAGTCAAGCTAGAAGAGAAAGGCAAACTAAGCAAAGATGACACCAAGCAGTTCTTAGATGACCTCAAAGCTAGAGGCGAAGAAGAAAATGATAAGTACAAGGAGCAACTCAAAGAGGCTCTTCGTGAAGTGATAGAGGAGCTAGGCTTAGCTACCAAAGAGGATATAGAGAAGCTAAAAGCAGATAAAGAGTAATGCTCAGATACTACTCTCCGCTGAGAGTATGGCGTGTATTTAGCTTCTTGATGACACTATTTTTACTCATCAAGAGGAGAGACAGATTACTTCTATTTCGCCCACTATCACCAGATGAATTGCTAGAGACCATCACTCTACTAGGAGCTAGTTTTATCAAATTGGCTCAAGTGTTAGCCACTAGAAGTGATTTCTTTGCACCTCCATATCTCAAAGCTCTCAAAAGCCTACATGACGAACTCCCACCGATGAATAACGACTCTATGAAGATGGTCTACGATAGAGCTTTTGATGATGATACCTTTTTGGAGTTTGCACCTGAGCCTATAGCCTCCGCATCTATCGGTCAAGTACACCAAGCTACACTCAAAGATGGCACAAAGGTAGCTGTCAAGCTCAGACGAGAGGGTATAGAGCGACAAGTGAGAGCAGATATAAGGATACTTGGGTCGTTTAATACCCTATTTAGACCACTCTTTTCGCACTATACCAAACACTCCATAGAGTCTGTCATAGTAGAGTTTGCTGACATGATACTCAAAGAGGTGAGCTTAGACCAAGAGCGGACAAATCTACAGAAATTTTCTGAAACCTATGCCGATCAGCCTGTCAAGTTCCCTATCGCTTATGATGACTACTCTAGTGATGATGCCTTGGTGATGAGTTTTGAAGAGGGATTTCGTTTTGATGATAGAGAGGCTATAGAGTCTCATGATATAGATATCATACCTATCATAGATACCCTTGTATCTTTCTATACAGAGCAGATGCTTGTCAATGGATTTTTCCACGCAGACCCACACCCTGGCAATCTACTCATATCACCTCAAGGCGAGTTGATACTACTAGATTTTGGCATGGTCAAGAGATTGCCAAATGATGCTAGAGTAGCCATCATAGAGTTGATAAAAGCGGCCAATGAGAAGGATTATGAGCGATACATCAGTGCCAACAAAAAGCTAGGTATCATAGCATACGAAGCACCATCAGGGGTATTAGCAGAATTTGTAGAGCAGATGTTTGATATATTTGAGAATGATACGCTAGACAGTACTACTATGCAAGATTTGGCATTTGACCTACTTAGCAAGACTAGAAATTTCCCATTTAAGCTACCACAAGAGGCTATATATATACTCCGTGTTAGTGCTATCATAGAGGGGCTAGGCACTACATATGTGGAAAATTTCAACGGTATCAAAGATATACTGCCCATACTACAAAAAAACATCCCTAGAGCATTGGGTATCAACGACTCTATACTAGATGGCATAGAGTCGCAGATACGATCCCTACCTATGGATATCATGGC
>WFMX01000270.1 GCA_015488875.1 Campylobacterota bacterium
AATTTGATTAGCATTTTTATATGCTTGTCGTTATTATACAACATTGAGTTGATTTTGTCAAGTCAATCTTGTATAATTTTACTAAATATAGTTGAGTCAATATGACTAAAGTTAATTTTGGCATACAGTAAGCATATATAATGCGAGTGGTGCTAATAGTCCGAAGTTGCATGTTTTGTTCTTGTGTAGCTCCTTAAGCCATCTCAATACTCTAGTATAATATAATCCTGATAAATAACTTGAGACAAGCTCAGTAAAATAAAAAGCATATAAAGGACACGATAGTGGTAGTACATATAGTTATGTTTAGATTTAAGAATGAGAGTAGAGAGAGAAACATAGAGATAGTGAGTGAGATGCTCAATGGTCTAGCAACCAAAGTACCGACACTCAACAGCATAGAGGTGGGTCGAAACTTCACAGATAGTGAGAGGGCTATGGATCTAAGTCTCATCAGCACTTTCGATGATAGAGATGCTCTCAAAGCATACGCTACGCACCCCGAGCATCTCAAAGTGTTAGAACATATCAGGCGAGTGACGCTAGAGTCAAAAGTCGTAGACTATGTCAAAGAGTAGGTATTTGTAGATTGAGACGACACAAGATAGAGGCATTTGAGAATTTAGTAGAAGCATTCAAATCACTACCATCTATAGGCAAAAAATCTGCCGTAAGGCTGGCATACCATCTAGTGATGGAGGATGGTTTCTCCGCTATGAAGCTAGCACATGCCATAGAGACAGGAGTCAACGAGATACAGAGATGTTCACAATGTCACAATATGAGTGTAGATGAGCTATGCGGTATATGCAGTGACGAGAGGCGTGATACTACTACCCTCTGTATAGTACAGAGTGCAAAGGATATATTGACTATAGAGGAGAGTGGTGAGTTCAAGGGTATATACTATGTACTATCTACTGTAGAAGATCTAGATGCCTACCATCTGCGTATGGCAGTAGAGGATGTGAGCGAAGTGATATTTGCCTTTCCGCCTAGTATCGCTACAGATACTATGATACTATATATAGAAGACAAGCTAGATGGACTAGGTCTCAGCTTCACCAAGATAGCCCAAGGTGTGCCGACAGGCGTGGAGCTAGAAAATATAGATGTAGTATCACTCACTAGAGCTATGGAAGCGAGGGTCAAGATATGATACGACTACTTACGCTCATATTATTTATAAATCTCTTTTTTGCAAATCTTCTTTTGGCAAAAGATATAATACCAGCGGCAAATAGACCAGCTCTATATCTACCTCTACTCAAAGGTAAAAACATAGCACTCGTAGTCAACCACTCATCAAGGGTAGGCAAGAGGCATTTAGTAGATTTTCTTTTGACAAATAATATAAAAGTGAAAAAGATTTTTGCACCAGAGCATGGCTTTCGTGGTAGTGCTGATGCAGGTGCTACCATAAGAAACAGTAGAGATAAAAAGACAAATATACCAATAATATCGCTATATGGCAAACACAAGAAGCCCACAAAGAGAGATCTCCAAGATATAGATATAGTACTATTTGATATCCAAGATGTAGGCGTGAGGTTTTACACATATCTATCTACACTACACTATGTGATGGAGTCCACAGCCCAGCTAAATATCCCTATGATAGTGCTAGATCGTCCAAATCCAAATGCTCACTATATAGATGGACCGATGCTAGAGAGTGGGTATAGATCATTTGCGGGATTGGATCCTGTACCATTGGTATATGGCATGACCATAGGTGAGTACGCCATGATGCTCAATGGCGAGGGGTGGCTGAGAGGCAAAGTCAAAACAAAACTAAAGGTAATACCGATAGCCAACTATACTCACCAGAGTCACTACACACTACCCATCAAGCCATCACCAAATCTACCAAACAGTAGAGCCATTGCACTCTATCCGTCATTGGCTCTATTTGAGGGGACAGTTTTTTCTGCTGGCAGAGGCACTAAAAAGCAGTTTCAGCTATATGGCGATCCTCACTATAAGATAAAAAAATTTTACTTTATGCCACGACCACGAGCAGGTGCTAGATATCCAAAACATAGTGGCAAGAGATGCTACGGTAGAGATCTCAGTGGGTTGAGTATGAGATCTCTATATACAGAGAAGAGGATAGACTTATCATATATAGTAGATGCTTACAGAAACTACCCTGACAAACGCCACTTTTTTCTCAAAAACCATTTCATAGACAAGCTTGCGGGAAGTAGCAAATTGAGAGAGCAGATCACTCATGGTGTATCAATAGGTAAGATCAGAGAGAGTTGGAGTAGAGACTTGAAGAGATTTAAAGTGACACGAAGTCGATATCTGATATATAGATAAACCAATATTGTAATTTACTAATTTACATTGACATTAAGTAAATAGTATGTTATAATTATTATAATTTAAACAAAAGGATCTAGAATGGTAGACAAGAGCATATTTGACGATTTGTCAAAGGTAAATGGTTATATGGGTGCGGTATTGAGTGATTATACTGGTGAGGTACTAGTATCAGATACTACCAAAGTCAAAAAACTAGACGAGACATCTATGAGATTCAATGAAGACTTCAGAAATGTCCATGAGATCACTGACAAATTAGGTCTAGGACACTCCCATAGTATGGATATCAAAGCTGAAAATGCCAATATTATAATGGTGTGTAGTGGTACAGATGCTAGAGTTCACCTACATGCTTTTGCTATCCTTTCAAAAGATGGTAGTATAGCATTGGCAAAAATGGCACTTGATACCCTCATAGAGAAGGCAACAAAAGAGTTATCATAAGATAAATCTATTGTAATTAGATAATTGCTTGACAAAAGCTAGAGATAGTTATATAATCAGGCATATAAAATTATTAAAGGAAGCGACAATGATTGATCAGAGTATATTTGACGATTTATCTAGTATAAATGGTTATATGGGTGCGGTACTGAGTGACTATACTGGTGAGGTTTTGGTATCAGATAGCGGAAAAGTCAAAAAACTAGATGAGACATCTATGAGATTCAACGAAGACTTCAGAAATATTCATTCAGTGACAAATAGCCTAGGTCTAGGACATACAAAAAACCTAGATATACAGGCAGAGAATGCAACTGTCATCATGATATGCAATGGAGCTGATTCGAGAATCCACCTTCATGCCTTTGCTATCCTTTCAAAAGACGGCAGTATAGCATTGGCAAGAATGGCACTCACTAATCTCATAGAGAAAGCCACAGCAGAACTCTCGTAACTCTATAGACCGAATTACCTACGATAGGGATCTGATGTAGGGTGTCGAAAAATGCTGAAATAAGTCTATATTTTATTTCTCATTTTTGGATGGTAGAAACGGTAGGGGTCTGGAAACGGTAGGGGTCTGATGACAATGATGTGCGTAGCGAAGCGGAGTGCATCGTTGCCACCTGACCTCGGCTGACATATAACCGTGTTGCAGTTTAGCAGAGGTCGAACGGTCACTATGCGAGGACACAGCTTTTATTCGCTTCGCT
>WFMX01000271.1 GCA_015488875.1 Campylobacterota bacterium
ATCTGTAGATGAATGCAGACTTTTGGACGAGTTGCTTCATTAACAAAAATACAAAAAGATAGGGAGTTAGAATGAAATTGACACAAATTAGCCTTTTGGCAGCGTTGGCAATTAGCGGTGCAGTAGCAGGTGGAAATGTTGAGAAGGTAGAAGTAGCAGTAGTAGAAGAGGTTCTTTCAAATTGGGACTTTAGTGGACAAGCAGCACTTTACTATCAGACAATGGACAAAAATGGTGCGGTAGATCTATTTTCACAAGAGTCAGCAAGAGCAAATGCTGGTCTTCAACTAAATGCAGTTGGTAAATTTGATTATGGTTTGAGTGTAGGTGCTCAAGTTACTGGTCTTGGTACACTTGGTCTACAAAATAGCGTAGTTTCAAACATCATGCAGAGTGCTGATGGCAACCTAAACGGTGGTGCAGTAACAAAACTATATATGGCATGGTCAGGCGAAGCTAATACTATCAAGATAGGTCGTCAAGAACTTCCTAAATCTCTATCTCCATTTGCATGGTCAGAGGGTTGGAATGTTTTCAAAAACACATATGAGGCTGCTCTATATGTGAATACAATGATACCTAGTACAGTATTGGTCGGTGCATGGGTAAATGGTGCTAACCAAAATGGTGTAGGTGCTTGGGATGGCAATGGTAACTGGCTCATGAACAATGGTGGTTCAAACTTCAATGAGTTCAATGATGTGAATGGTGATGATGGTATCTTCATGCTAACAGCACAAAACAAATCTATCAATGGTTTGACAATCACAGCTTCAGCTTACTATGGTGCAAATCTTTTAGACAATATGAACAACAAAGATGCAGATCTTAATGGTCTACCTTACCCAGTAGGTACAGGTGATGCAACTACAATCTTCTGGGGTGATGTAGCTTATGCAAATGCTGACTTCCCTGTAACATTTGCTGCCCAAGGTGGACAAGTAGATGTAGGCAACGGTACCAATAGCACTACAGCATTTGGTGCAAAAATCGGTGGTCACTTTGGTGCATTTGGTCTATTGGCTGCATACTCAAGCGTAGATGATGGTACTACAGGTGTATTCAATGTTGGTGGTGTAAAAACTCCTCTATATACACAAATGATCCTAAACCAAGGTGCGATTGCTAGCAATGCAGATACTATCCTTATCAAAGCTACTGCAAAAGCACTTGGTGGTAAATTTATCGCTCAGTATGGTATGACTACTGAGAATGATCGTGACCTTGCAGGTACTATAGGTAGTATAGACTATAACGAATTTAACTTCATCTATAAAACTAAAGTATGGGATGATAGCATCACACTTCTTGCTGCATATATCAACCAAGACTTAAGTGACAAAGTGATAGTCGATGACAATGGTGACAGCACACTTACCTCTCCAAGTGCAAACAATGTTATCCGTTTCTGGGCTAGATATAACTTCTAAGAATCTCTCTTAGATTTTATACCCACCCAACAGAGTTCAGGCTTCTGCCTGATCTCTATCAAGACGAACAGCAATACACGCTAACAACTTCAAAAACAGATTATCACTCACCATACTTACAACATAACTAAGATATAATTCACAAACTGATGGCTACAATCAGAGAAGCATAAAACATCAGCCAAAAAATACAAAAGCGAAAATTAATGTCAAAAAAACTACATCTAGTAAGTCTAGGTTGCACTAAAAATCTAGTCGATAGCGAAGTGATGCTCGGACGACTCAAAGAGTATGAGATCATAGATGAAGCAGATGAAGCAGATCTCATCATAGTTAACACTTGCGGTTTCATAGATGCAGCCAAAGAGGAGAGCATCAACACCATACTAGATCTCCATGAGCAGAGAAAAGAGGATTCACTACTTGTCATGAGCGGATGCCTATCTGAGAGATACAAAGAGGAACTTCAAGCAGACATGCCTGAGATAGATATCTTTACTGGCGTAGGCGACTATGAGAAGATAGATGAGTTGATCAGTAGTAGAACAAGTAGCTTCACACCAGAGGTCTACCTAGCTAGCGAAACCTCAGGTAGAGTCATCACGGGTTCCAATTACCACGCATACATCAAGATAGCAGAGGGGTGCAATCAAAGCTGCTCATTTTGTGCCATACCAAGCTTCAAGGGCAAACTACACTCAAGATCACTAGATTCTATCAAAAAAGAGGTAGAGAGACTTGTAAGAGATGGATATTATGACTTCTCATTTATATCACAAGATAGCTCTAGCTTCGGTCGAGATATGGATATGGGTGATGGACTGATAGAACTCATCAGGAGTATAGAGTCTATAGATGGTGTAGTATCTGCTAGAATTTTATATCTATATCCTAGTACTACTACACTCAAGCTCATAGATGCCATAGCTGATTCAAAAATATTTCAAACCTACTACGATATGCCTATCCAACATATAGATGATGGAGTGCTAAAGAGTATGAAGAGAGGTTTTGGAGAGCAGAAGACCATAGAGCTATTAGAGTATATGCGTAGCAAACCAAATAGCTTCTTGCGTACCTCTGTCATAGCAGGACATCCTGAGGAGACACAAGAGCAGTTCGACAGACTAGTAGAGTTTATGAGTGAGTTTAGATTTGATAGGTTCAACACATTTCACTACTCAAACGAAGAGACCACCTCTGCACACAAGATGGAGCAAGTACCACAAGATATCATAGATAGCAGGGCTGAGATATTGGGTGAGATAGCTGAGGCATCTACCACGGACTCCCTAGAGAAGATGATCAACAAGAGCATAGTCATAGTGATAGATGGCAAGAGTAGCGAACACGAATACCTACTATCAGCTAGACCGCTTAGCTGGGCAGTCGAGATAGATGGTGAGATACTTGTCAATGACACTTCAGATCTACCTATAGAGTATGGCAAGAGATATGAAGCCACTATCACTCAACTCGCAGGAGAGCAATTACTTGCTACACTACTCAGACCTATCAGATAAGAAAAATCTCCTCGCATTCTCAGCAGGTGTCGACTCATCGGCACTCTTTTTTATGCTCATTGATAGCGATATATCTTTTGATATCGCTATGGTCAATTATGGTC
>WFMX01000272.1 GCA_015488875.1 Campylobacterota bacterium
GTGATAAAGGGGCCGCCATCCTCTTCCCAAGTCTTGAGTATAGGTAGCTTATCTAAGTCGATTTCATCTTTGGGTATGATGACATCTTGACACTCGCCTCTAAATTTGAGCCTCTTTGGAAAAACATTTTTGAGTGAAAATAGCTTGGGTATCATAGCTAGTTTTGCCTTGAGACCTTTGGGCGGCTTGAGCTTGAGCAATTCATCTATCCCTTGAGCTATATCGTCAGGCTCTTTGCCAAATATCTCGCGTGTGATCTCTTTGGAGGCGAAGATATTCATAAGCACAGGCATGTCATACTCTATGCCCTTAGCTTTATTGATCGGGTGCGTAAAGAGAAGCGGACGAGAATCTGGCTGTTTGACCTCTATGTACGCTATGTGTGGTATCTCTAGCTCTACATCTAATGGTTCATCTATTATCTTTAGGTTGGCATTGGTTTTTAACCACTCTACTACATTTTGCATATTTCACCTTACTTTATATCTGATTATTTTGTTTTATAATTTAATTTATAATATGGCAGTACTTTTTGCTTATACTGACCATTTGTCACTTTGGCTACGCTATTGTAGCTATTTACAACCTTTTGGACATCTCTGAGCATTATCTTGTATCCCTGACCTATATTGCCCTCTTTACTACCTATGATGAGGCTAGAGTATGCAAAGAGACTTTTGTATGCTTGATTGAGATCTGCTTGAAATCGTCTGATGGGCTTTAGCATTTTTTTAGTGTTTAGCACCTTGTTGAGTTCGAACTCTTTGTTTGAGAGCATCTGTATAGGCACCTTTGGTGTATCGCTATAGCTCCGAAAGAGAATCATCAGATCTGCTATCTGATTGGCTGGTCTATCATAATCCTTATTCCAAATGATTATAAGATTTCTAGTTCCCACGCCGATATTGGCTCTCATATACTCAGCTAGATTTACACTAGGTTTTAGACCACGGTTTTGTACGAATGTATTTGGCTTGGGTGGCGAAGCATAGATACTCTGCACCACAAATGCCATCACTACTGCTACCACTAGACTCTTGGATATCATATCTACTCTACCACCCCTCTGCTAAATCTACCAACGCATAGTCATCATCCGATGCCATTCTCATCTCTTCATTTAGTGCTGAGATATTGGGTGTATCTTTATAATATAGTGATCCGTATGGAGGATTGCTGGCAAATGTACCTATCCACTTACCTACACCGAAAGCCATATTGGTGAGTCTATACCCATCACTTTTTTGTCTCTCTATGACTTTCGTGAACTTCTTCCAATCATTTCGTAAACTCATAGCATGAGTACCATACTTTTTGCCTTTGACGAGTATAGCTAACCAATGTCCCTCACCATACTCTATATCCATCACTTCAAAACCATCTTTCCATCTCTGGAGTATCTTCTCTTGAAATTTAGTTAAGGACTTCTGTCTCTCATATGATTGATTAGTAAATCCACTATCTTTCGCGAATATACCTACCCATTCAGATAGACCATGTTCGATCGCTACGAGGAAATAGCCCTCTTTCCATCGCTTCTGTATCTCTATACCCATCGCCTCCCATCTCTCTGTGGCACTATATGATTGGTGACTCCATCCGCTACCTTTGGAAAACACGCCTACCCATTTGCCATTGCCATATTTGAGTTGTGTCAAGTCGTAGCCTTCAGCCCATCTCCTCTTGATCACATCTTGAAATCCCTCCCACATCATACTGCCTGATATGGTCTGCTCTGTATACGGTGTACCTTTGGCAAATACACCAACCCACTTATATCTATATGCATCGTTGTTCCCACCCATAGATAGAGTCACCACGCCTACAAGCAACCACAGCATCAAAAAATATCTTTTACAATTCATCGTCTCTCCTAAGGATTATAAGTAGCAATATTATATCTAAAATATCTGATGTTAATAACTACACAAGAATAAAACTCCCCATATGACGCAGAAATTTTGTTTCGACTTGGATTTTGGTTTCTAATTTTTGCTTGCGGTTTAGTCGAGGTGATAGCGATAATCTGCTAAAATATAAGTGATACTCCCACTCAAACCACCAAAAATTTATCAATATTTAGATTAATACGCTAAAATAAATAACTTAACCAAAAAATAGTGAGGTCATATGTATCAAACTCAACTTGAAGCACTCAAAAGAGCAGGTCGTTTTCGGAAGCGTACAATCTATGATGATTCTCTAGTGGACTTAGCATCCAATGACTACCTAGGATTGGCATCCAATAAAAAGCAGTTTCGCAAGGCAATAGAGCTAGTGGAGAAGTATGATACAGTTGCTCCAAAGGCGAGTATGCTTGTCAATGGATATCACCCTATACATAGAGAGTTTGAAGAGAGATTGGCTCGACTAAATGGCTTTGAGAATGGATTGGTAGTAGGTAGTGGTTTTTTGGCAAATCTATCACTTATAGAGTCACTAGTACGCAAAGGCGATAGACTCTTTATAGATAGTGAATATCACGCTAGTGGCATGATGGCTACTAGGCTTCTAGGTGACAGAGTAGTGCTATTTGACCATAACGACATGGACGACCTCAAAGAGAAGATGGAACTGCACATGTCACATCGTGCCATCATAGCGGTAGAGGGTGTCTACTCTATGAGTGGTGAACTATGCAAGAGAGAGGTCTTTGATATAGCCGAGAGCAGAGGGGCATTGCTGATAGTAGATGAAGCTCATAGCTCGGGTGTGGTAGGTGAGAGTCTCTTGGGGGTGTTTGAACACTATGACATCCCCATAGCAGCAAACCACATCAAGATGGGAACACTAGGCAAGGCATACGGAAGCTATGGAGCATATATATTGGCTAGTAGTCAAATAGTATCTTTCTTGGAAAATCGTGCTAAACCCATCATATATTCTACTGCTCCATCTCTGTTTGATACAGCATTAGCACTTGTCAACATAGAGTATATCGCTAAAAAATCAAAAAAATATCGTCAAAAAATTGATAAAAGATTGAAGTTAATAAGTGATATACTAAGCATAGAGTCACACTCGCTCATACTGCCCATAGCACAAGGTAGCAACAGTAGAGCTATAGAGGTACAGAGGGAGTTGATGAAGATGGGTTATCTAGTGGGTGCTATCAGACAGCCGACAGTTGATAGACCTATATTGAGAGTGATACCTAGAGTGGGAGTATCTGCTAGAGATATCGCCAAACTATTGGAGTATATAAATGATTTGTCATAACCTCACCATAATCAATAGCGAAGAGAGCTTGGTTGATATATCGTTTCACATAGATAGCTCTTTGGCACTTGTGGGTCAGAGTGGTAGTGGCAAATCCCTCACACTCAAAGCGATACTAGGGCTACTACCATCCAATCTCACATCTGCAGTAGATATAGATGCACCATTTGAAATCATTCGTGGCGATACTGTCGCTTTCGTACCACAGAATGCCTTCACTGCATTTTCACCTATGACTAGGCTGAAGGATCAGTGGCTCAATCCGTTGGATGATATAGATGAGTTGTTTGGACTTTTGGAGTTAGATACCTCCCTGATAGATAGATTTCCTAGTGAACTAAGTGGTGGACAACTACAAAGGGTTATAGTGGCTATGGCACTCAGCTCCAAGCCTAGATTGTTACTACTTGATGAGCCAACTACAGCACTAGATCCAAATTTGAGGGAAGAGATGGTGAAAATTTTGCTACAATTACAAGAGAGGTTTGGTTTTTTGATGCTCTTTGTGACACATGACATAGAAGTAGCTAAAAATTTATGTCGAGATATAGTCGTACTCAAAAATGGTAGAGTAGTGGAACATGGTAGCTCTACGGAGATATTGAGAAATCCAAAAGAGTTGTATACTCGTAGATTGATAGAGGCAGGTTTTGCCCATAGGGAGTTTAGAGAGTGATAAATGGTCTGATCAAGGGTTCGATAATGCTTATGATGATATTTGCTATAGCATTGATGGCTGCATTTGTATACGCATATGAAGAGATCAAACTCGATGCAGACAAACTCATCAACTATAAGCCTGAAATATCATCTGTCATACTAGACAGAAATGGAAAACAACTCGCATATGTATTCAAAGATAGGCATAGGTTGTATGCTAGATATGATGAGCTACCAGGGTATCTAGTAGAGGCTCTCGTGGCTGTAGAGGATACCAAGTTTTTCGAACATCATGGTGTCAATCCTGATGCCATCATCCGTGCTATCGTGACAGATATCAAGGCTGGGAAGTTTGTAGAGGGTGGTAGTACTCTCACTCAACAGCTCATCAAAAACAAACTCCTCAGCAATGAAAAAAAGCTAGCAAGAAAAATCAAAGAGGCGATACTCGCACTCAAGATAGAGCATGAACTCACCAAAGAGGAGATACTAGAGCGATATCTCAATGAGATATTTTTTGGCAATGGATACTATGGTATCAAGACAGCGGCCAAAGGGTTTTTCCACAAAGAACTACAAGACTTGACACTCAAAGAGTCTGCTATATTGGTAGGATTGCCAAACGCTCCTAGCTATCTCAATCCTGTAAAACACTACAAAAGATCACTCATCCGTGCCAATGCAGTACTCTATCGCATGAAGAGCATAGGATGGCTAAACGAACAAGAGTATGTAGATGCTATCAAAGAGACACCAAAAGTCTACAAGACTACACTCACACAAAATATAGCACCATATATAGTAGATGAGGTGCAGAGACGCTTCAAGGGCAGATTGGGAGATATCAGGACAGGTGGATACAAGATATATACTACAGTTGATATGAAACAGCAAAAGATAGCTAGAGATGCCGTAAACTTTGCATACAAAAAAGCCCTCAAAAAGTACAAAGAGAGTCCGAAAAAATCTACGCTCAACGGAGCTATGGTATCTGTAGAGAGTAGTAGCGGTGATATATTGGCTATGGTGGGGGGTGTAAACTACAGGAGAAGTGCTTTTAATCGCATCACCCAAACCAACCGACAACCTGGCTCTTCTTTCAAGCCATTCATATACCAAACAGCACTAGATATGGGTTATAACCCAGCTAGTAAATTGACAGATTTAGCCAGAACATTCCAATACTACAAAAATGGGGAGAGAGTCATATGGTCACCCAAAAACTACGAGGGCGATTTCAAAGGATTTATCCGTCTAAGGGAAGCACTCGTACACTCACGCAACCTAGCCACTGTTAATCTAGTATTTGATATAGGTGTCAGTACTATCAGGAAGAGATTGGCTCTACTAGATGTACCACATATACCTAGAGATATGTCCATCGCACTTGGTAACCTAGGTCTCAGTCCGCTCAAAATGGCACAAATATTTTCTGTATTTGCCAACAGTGGGCATATGATAGAGCCTAGACTTGTCAGCAAGATCGTATCCAAAGAGGGTGCAGTCATCTATGAGACACGCCCCAAAGAGATAGCCAACTTCACAAAGCCCCAACAAGCCTATCTCATGACAGACATACTCAAAGATGTAGTCCAGAGAGGCACAGGTAGAAAAGCACAAGTAAATGGCATAGAGCTAGCAGGAAAGACAGGAACTACCAATGACAATGTAGATGCATGGTTTTGTGGATACTCTCCGACCATAGAGACTATAGTATGGTTCGGTAGGGACAATAACGCACGCATAGGCAAGAGAGCCACAGGAGGGATACTAGCTGCACCTGCTTTTGCGTACTACTATAAAGAACTTCTGAAAATATATCCAGACACTCCTAGAAGATTTCAGAAACCTGATGGTGTCTACAGTGGTATGATAAATGGCAGAGAAGAGCTATATACAGATATATCGCCATTACCAAATAGTAGAGCTTCTATGGATGAAGAGAGGAGAGAGCAGAGAGAGAGGGTAGAAGAGAGTTCTGACTATGTGGCTCAAGGGGAAGATGTAGATCCTACAGATACCATATCATCCGACCAAGGTGAGCAAGTGGCGGAAAAAGAGAAAGTAGCAAGCGATGATGATAGTCTACTAGGTCTCTTTGGCGATGTGGGCAGCCCAGAACAGAAAGACGAAACAGTCACAGATGATAAATTCTTTGGTGACGATAGCAGAGGCGATGATGGCAGAGTATCTGCTACTGTAGATGGAGATAGCATAGTTCTGCACCCCAGGACTAACAAAGGGAGAAATACTCTAGTAGTGACAGATGGGAGCGAGAGCCATGAAGTAGAGATCGACCACAATAAAAAGAGTGATAATGATAGATATATAGTAGGTGAGAAACCCAACATATTTGACCAAAAACCAGAAGATAATAACGATGCACTGCATCCAGAGCAAAAACCACCCAAATCTACAGATGCAGAAGATAGCGGTACACTTTTTTAGGAGATATATATATGCATGACTTTTCAGCAGAGATTTTACTCATTACGATATTGGGCCTTGTGGTAATCTCAGATGCCTTAGCAAAGGGTCTCAAGATACCAGCCGTATTTTTACTTTTGATGGGTTCATATATTACATATCACTATGTCCCTATGGCAGTGCCTATAGACCTCAAACAATCATTTGATACAGTTATCATATTTTCCATACCGCTTATATTTATGGGTGATGCACTCCATCTGCACTTTTCAGATATCAAAAAACACGCTTGGGATATATTTTATCTAGCAGTTGTAGCGGTCGCTCTATCTATCACCTTGGGTGCTAGTCTATATCATTTTGGGATCTTTGGGGAGCTCACTCTCGGTGCATATGTAGCACTATTTGCTATCAACATGGCTACAGATGCCGTGAGTGTTCAGTCTGTATTGTCACAGTTTAGGGGTATCAGTCATCACATCAAAGTACTCATAGAGGGTGAGTCGCTAGGTAATGATGCTACTGCGGTCATAGCATTTTTCTTTATAGGATTGCCATGGATGATGAGTGGCACGATAGATGCTACTGATGCCACGATAGATGCTTTGCGAGTTTTTACAGTGAGTATGGTAGTGGGTGTAGTGATAGGTTATCTATTTTATATGCTATTGAAGCTACTCAATGACAGGAGAGGAGAGTTTTTCACTTTCGTGATAGAGGCGTATTTGGCATATCTGCTTGCAGAAGAGATACATGTGAGTGGTATCTTGACTCTCATTACAGCTATCATAGCTACCAAGGCGTGGATAGATATGGATATAGAAGCATACACTAACCCAAGTGGAGTACCAAAGAGTAAAAACTTCTTAAGGAGACTTAGGCTAGACACTATACAATCCACTACTACAGTAAGGCTAGAGTATATTTACGAGATGGCGAAAGAGTTTGGCTACATAGCTGCGGTTATGATATTTTTCGTACTTGCAGAGATGGTAGATATAGATAAGCTGTGGAACTATAGATATGAGATACTCATCATGTTTGGCATCACTACACTCATTCGTATGCTCTCCATGCTTAAGTTTGCTATATTTGGCAGCAAGATAGATGCCATCAAACCTGTAGGATTGGAGGGGTGGTTCATACTCACCTTTTCAGGCATGAAAGGTGCATTGTCCATCATACTAGTGCATATGATACCATCTAGCTACGAATACAAAGAGTTCTTTGAAGTAGTCACCACAGGTGTAGTCGTGCTATCCATCTTTGGCTACGGCACGATACTATGGATATACTTCACCATCAAAGATATGAGAGAGAAGAGAGCATCTATCTTTGAGTAGCTGTTCACCCCGAGATTAGATATTTAAAAAGAGTGAGATGATGAAAAAGCTCAATGCTACCAAGACTATAGCTGCACCTGATGATACTCCTAAGTAGAACGATATCAGAAGACCTGAGATGACACTAGTGAGGGAAAAAAGCACAGATAGAGCTATGGTTTTGAAAAAATTCTCTCTATAGAGTAGTGCCGTAGAGATAGGAAGCACCATCAAAGCCCCTATGAGAAGTATACCTACTATCCGCATGGATAAGGCTATGGTGATAGCACTTAGCACTACTAGCATGATATTGAGTACAAACACAGGGATACCGCTCGCCTTTGCACTCTCCTCATCTAGTGTGATGTAGAGTAGTTTTCTATAGCTACCTAGAAGTAGGAGTAAAGCTACTATCGTAAAGCCCACAGTCATCCACATCTCATCATCACTCACCGCCGTGATAGAGCCAAAAAGATATGAGAACAGTGAGGCATTGAAGCCATCAGAAAGGTTGATCAACACTATAGCCAAAGCCAAAGCACCTGATAGAAATATAGAGAGTATAGCGTCTGAATAAAGCTTCCCCTTGTACCGAAGATACTCTATAGCTATACCAGATATAGTGGCTACCAATATAGGCATATAGAGTGGAGATGTCTCTGTCACTAGACCTATACCGACACCGAGTAGTGCTATGTGAGATAGTGCGTCTGGTAGCATGGCGTATCGTTTGAGTACTATGAAGCTCCCTAGTACCGCCGTCAAGAGTGATAATGCCATACCCACCACAAATGCCCTCTGCATAAAGTCATAATCCAATATCTCCATACTCAGCATTGATGACCTCCACAATGATGATGTATCAAGTGAGCCTTGGTACCGTAGACTTCACTGACCGCTTCGCAGTTGAGCATCTCCTCTGCTGTGCCTGCGAAGAGTAAGTTTTGGTTGACCGCTAAGACATGGGTCACATCATCTGCTATGACACCCAAATCATGAGTGATAAATATGATAGTCAAGCTCTTCTCATCGTTTAGTTTTTTGAGAAATTGATAAAACTTGTGCTGAGTAGTGATATCCACACCAGTGCTAGGCTCATCTAGTATCAACACCTTTGGCTGCGACACCAAAGCCCTAGCTATCATCACTCTCTGCCTCTGCCCACCAGAGAGATCTGATAGGTTTTTATCTCTGAGATCACTGATGGATGCACTATCCATAGCCTCTTCTATCAGCTCTCTATCTCTCGGACTAAGCATGCTAAACCAAGGCTTTTGAGAAGCCAACCCTAACGATACCGTCTCATATACACTCAACGGAAAGTTGTTGTCGAAGAGTGATACATTTTGTGGTACATACCCTATCTTGTACCACTCATCAAACTCCCTCTGGCTCTTTCCAAATATCTCTATCTCGCCACCATTAGGTTTTATAAGCCCTAGTATGAGTCTGACTAGTGTACTTTTGCCTCCACCATTGGGTCCTAGTAGTGCGACATATTCGCCTTCATTTATCTCAAGCGTTATATCTTTGAGTATCTCCTGATCTCCTATACTATATTCCACTCCTCGTAGATCTATTATCGACATTCGAGACCTTTTTGCAGATTGCTGAGATTTATTTTGAGCAATTTCAACATATCTATGCCACTATCCTCATCTCGAAGAGAGATATTGCCCAATGTATATAGTGGCAGTTGTGTGAGCTTCATATCTGTGGCTAGTTGTATCGCACTCTTGCTAGACTCTATAGGATCCATAAATATATATCTCAGCCCTTTACTAGCGATCATATCTGACAACTCTGCTATCTTGGCAGCATCGGGTCTAGAGTGTGCAAATATACCCATGATACTCTCTACCTCAAATCCATATCTTCTCTCTTGGTATGCGAAAGCATCGTGACCGACTAATATAGTATCTTGTTTGCACTCTTTGAGTCCCTGCGAGTATAACAATTTCAACTCTCCAAAGCTCCCTTTGAGTCTAGTCGCTCTCTTTACAAATCTATCTTTGTATTTGGGATACAGTTGTGATAGCTTTGTCGATACTCTGTCTATCATTTTGATATCGTTGTCAAAATCTAGCCAGACATGAGGATCTATAGACCGTTTGTCATTATGCTCACTCGCCTCGTGATTGCCAGTATGATGTTCATTTCCGTCATGGTGATGATGGTGACTACCCTCTATGGTATCCAATCCAGCCGATAGGTCTAGAAGTTTCGTATATGTGGCATCAGATATCTTCTCCACCCACGGCTCTATCTTGACACCTAGCGTGATGAGTATATCTGAGTGGCTTATCTCTACTAGATCGGTAGGGGTAGGAGAGAACGAATGTATCTCATTGCCTGGCTTTATGAGCCTCTTGACCACTATCTCATCGCCTGCTATACTCTTGGTGATGAAGTAGAGGGGGTATATAGTAGTAGTGACTATAGCTCGTTTCTCTGATAGTCTGTTGCTATTATGCTCTTTGAGATATAGTAGAGATACTATTATCATAAAAACTATCAAAATCAACCATATCGCTTTTTTCATAAAATCAAAACTCCGTTTTTGAGTGCCATTATACTATAAAGTTCTTGGAAAAGATTATTTGCTAGTATAATCCTAGCAACAGTAGTAGTCCAAGGCTGTATATTTGATATTACTCGTTCCACAGCTGGAGCTGTGGAACGA
>WFMX01000273.1 GCA_015488875.1 Campylobacterota bacterium
GGTGAGGGTGGCACACTACCCGCGCTTGACAAGCTAGGCAAAGCTAGTTTCAAACGACTCAAAGGGAAGGTACGAGAGAAGCTTTTCGCCATAGCATCACAGATCATCAATCTCTCAGCACAGCGACACCTCCAAAAGGGCATAGTGGTCAAGCTACCACGAGAAGAGTATCAGATATTTATGCACAAAGCTGGATTTGTCCATACAGAAGACCAAAAGAGAGCCATAGATGAGATGCTAGAAGATATGAGTAGTGGTAGGATGATGGATAGACTACTTAGTGCAGATGTAGGGTTCGGCAAGACAGAGGTGGCAATGAATGGTATGTTCGTAGCGGCTCGCAACGGCTATCAGTCGATGATAATAGCACCTACGACACTACTAAGCTCTCAACACTTCAAGAGTCTCAAAGAGAGATTTGAGGGGTATGAGTACAAGGTGGCAAAACTAGACAGATTTAGTACAGCCAAAGAGAAGAGGGGAGTTTTGTCTGGTTTGGCAGATGGTAGTATAGATATAGTGGTCGGTACGCACTCACTACTCAAAGCCAAATTTGACAATCTAGCTCTAGTGGTGATAGATGAGGAGCATAAGTTTGGAGTCAAGCAAAAAGAGACCCTCAAAGAGCTATCATCGCAAACTCACCTACTAAGCATGAGTGCCACCCCTATACCAAGAAGCCTCAACCTAGCACTATCTCAGATCAAGACATTTTCAGAGATACTCACTCCACCGCTAGAGAGACAAGGAGTGCGGACTTTTGTCAAGAGCTACGATGAGAAGGTGATCAAAGAGGCTATCATGCGTGAGATGCGTAGAGGCGGGCAGACATTTTATGTATACAACTCCATAGCAGGCATAGAGCAGAAACGAAAGGATCTATTGGAGATACTGCCCAAGCTCCGTATAGCGGTACTTCACTCCAAGATATCGGCAATAGAGACAGAAAACGAAATGATGCTCTTTGAGAGTGGAGAGTACGATCTACTGCTATCTACCTCCATAGTGGAGTCAGGTATACACATGCCACATGCCAATACCATGATCGTAGATGGAGCAGACAACTTCGGTATAGCAGACCTGCATCAGCTTAGGGGTAGGGTAGGTAGAGGTGGCAAAGAGGGCTTCTGCTATTTTGTCGTAGAGGACAAAGAGTCACTAAGCGACAATGCAAGAAGACGCTTGCTAGCCCTAGAGTCTCACTCACAGTTGGGCAGTGGTGCGGTACTAGCATTTCATGACCTAGAGATAAGAGGAGGAGGCAACATCATAGGCGAAGCACAGAGTGGTCATATCAAACAGATAGGATATTCACTCTACCTTAGGATGCTAGAAGATACCATCAAAGAGTTGAGTGGTGTCAAAAAAGATGAAGAGAAGACCGTAGATATCAAGCTAAGCGTAGATGCTTATCTGAGTGAAGATCTCATATACGAAGATAGACTCCGCCTAGAGCTATATCGTCGCCTATCTCAATGTGATAGTATGGGTGAAGTATACGAGATAGAGGCAGAGATAGCCGATAGATTTGGTAAGCTAGATACCATCACTAGACAGTTTATAGATATTATCATCATCAAAGTATTGGCGAGAGAGCAGAGCATCAGCAAAGTATCTAGCTATGAACAGCGAGTATTTATAGAGTTTGCCGACGAATCAAAAGAGCGAATTATATTGAAATCTCACAGTAAAGATGATGATGACATCATCGCTACTGCTATGGGGTGGCTGAGAGGGAAGAGGTTTGAATAGATAGTATCTATTTTCTGATCTTGATAGAGAGTAAACTATTGTGCCTTTGTGCTATGTAGTAGCAATTCGAAAAATAAGGGTATCAATACCATTGGCAAGAGTAAAAAAGCTATCTTTTCATTGTGTATAAAACGCTTTTTTCTTTGCATAAATTTTGTTATCATATAGCTCCTTGTGTATTCAACTGCTTGGCATTTATCTCTTCTCTATTATATCCAAAACCTCTGCAACACTCAAAAGTTTCCCTGTGCTTTTCACTTCGCCATCGATCACCAATGCAGGTGTACTCACTACGCTATACTCCATGATTTTCATGATATCCTCTACCTTTTCGACGCTATGAAAGCCACCAATTTGTGCTATAGCCTCTTTTGCTATCTTCTCAAGTGCTTTACACTTCGCACAGCCTGTTCCTAAAATTTCTATTTTCATATCATCTCCTTAGTATGTAATTGAATAAGCTCTTTAATATCTTTAGAGCAGCATTTTCCACTTGGATTTTTCTCTGCACACTCATTTCCTGTACAAGCTTTTGTCATCTCTTTAACTTTTGACAAAGAGTCTGCACCATTTTTAATAGCCTCTACTATCGTTACTTCATCTACCTCAATACAATAACAAACTGTTGGACTTGCTTTAAAATTAAACATTTTTTCTCCTACAAAATAAAGTTAAACAGATAACCTATACAGACTATCCCAAAACCTACAATCCCAAAAAATAGTGCAATGAGCCTCACATGGAGTATCTTTTGTAAGATCATAGCTTCAGGAAGGCTAAGTGCTGTGATCGCCATCATGAACGATAGAGCAGTGCCAAGTGCCATCCCTTTCGCGGTAAGTACTTCGATGAGTGGCATCACACCAGCTGCATTGGAATACATAGGGATACCTGCGATGACTGCGATGAGGGGTGCGAAAGGGTTGTCTGCACCTGCATACTTCACTATCAAATCAGACGGGACATAACCATGTATCAATGCACCGATACCTACACCGATCAACACGAAAAACCAAATGGTTTTAAATATATCTGCCGTATACTCCCACGCCTCTTTGACTCTTTGGGTTGTCGTAAGCTTGATCTCTACATCATCTAGCTCACCCTCCATAGGCTTCACATCCATCAAGATATACTTTTCCATACCCATTTTGCCTATGAGATAGCCACCCAATATCGCTACGAGAAGTCCAAATCCTATGTAAATCGCTGCTACTTTCCAACCAAAGAGTCCGAAAAGCAAAGCGATAGCTATCTCATTATTCATAGGGCTACTAATCAAAAATGAAAATGTTACACCCAATGGTATCCTAGCTTGGATAAATCCCAAAAAGAGAGGAATAGCCGAACAGCTACAAAATGGGGTGATGATCCCAAAGAGAGCAGCGAGTACATTTCCTGTAAATTCTGATTTGCCTTGGAGATATACTCTCACTTTTTCTGTATTGAAATGTGTTCTTAGATAAGAGACCACAAATATGATAGTAA
>WFMX01000274.1 GCA_015488875.1 Campylobacterota bacterium
CTATCTGCACAAATTATGAATATAATATGATATTAAAATAGAGTTTTAGCCATTGTGGCTATCGGCATACAAAACAACTAAGGATAAAAAATGAAACAAACTATAATTACAACTTCAGCCTTGACGGCAACACTTCTGCTCTTTGCAGGATGTGGCAGTAGTAGCTCTTCAGCTACTGCACCAGCTCCACAGCCTACTACAGGTACAGCATTTTATTTGGATTCGGCTGTAGAGGGTGTCACGGCTACTTGTGGTTCACAGGTGAGTCAGACAGATGCCAACGGTATGTTCACATATGAGGATGGCAAGGATTGCCAATTTAGTATAGGTGATATAGTATTGAGAAATGAGAGTGGTCTATATCAAGACAAAGTGATCATAGAGGACAATATAAGAACGGCACAATATCTCCAATCTATGGATAGTGATGGCAATCCAAGCAATGGCATAGCTATAGATCCTCAAACTGCTACAGTCATGCGTCAAAATGGCATCACTCATACCCCAGCTACTGATGAAGAGATAGCCAACTCCGTAGTGCATATGCAAAATGCAGGCATAGGATACCAAGGTCAATATGTACATGAATCAGATGCATACGAGCATGTCCAAGGAACAAAAGAGCAACATCCAGGAGCAGGTCAGCCAGGTCAACCAGGTACAGGAACTCCAGGGCAACCAAATAGTGGAGATCAAGACCATCAGGGAACTCCAGGACAACCAGGTACAGGAACTCCAGGACAACCAGGTACAGGAACTCCAGGACAACCAAATAACGGCGATCAAGACCATCAAGGAACTCCAGGTACAGGAACTCCAGGACAACCTTCTTAAAATATATCCTTCTATCTCCTATTTCTGCTGCGACTCCTTCAGCAGAAATCAAAATACAAAAAGCATATATAAAAAGTAACTCGAACTACCACAACTAAGAGTTTATCTGTTACAATTTGCATCTAAATTGACTTTATGGAGTGAAAATGAAAAAGATAATAATCTTATTGATGATACTATGGTCTGTCTCGCTACAAGCAGAGGAAGAGGCTATCAGGGTTGTGTATGATTTGACTACGAAAAATCTCGCAAAATTTGAAAGAAATATACTCAAAGGTATAGCTATCAACAAAACCTACTATGATAGCAAGCTTAAAGAGTTTGATGTGACAGTGGTGATACATGGCGGTGCTTATAGATTTTTTGTCAATGACATCAATCAAACTATCTTTAGAGACGACAAAAAATTGGCAGATAGATATGGAGAGATCAAAAAGAGGATAGCTACTATGAGTGATACATATGGCGTAGAGTTCCTCATGTGTGCTGCTGCGATGGAGAGAAATCGACTAAAAGAGAGCGATATAGTCAAATTCGTAACCATCATCCCCAACTCTACTATAGGATTGATAGATAGACAAAATAGTGGCTATGCCTACATACCAGTTGACGACTAAAATCAAAACATATATAGATATTATTCTCATAAGAAATTCTTATTATAAAATTTAAGTATAATTTGCTATAATAAACATTATAGATATAGATTTATAATCTATCTCAAGTTCTAAAGGATTTATAATGTTAAAAGATTTTGTAAAATTAGAGACATTTTTGACAGTAGCTAGAGAGCGAAGTTTCTCTAAGGCATCTGCAAAATTGGGCATATCACAACCAGCGGTCACTCAACAGATAAAGTTTGTAGAGAAATATTTGGGTGCAAAGACTATAGAGAGAAAGAAAAACGGCATCAAACTCACAGCAGAGGGCGAAGAACTCTACAAGGTAGCTACCCTACTAGAGAAGTCTATCTATGAAGCAGAAAAAGATATATTGAAGATCATCAACAAAGAGATCACCTTTCGTATAGGAGCTTCGTTTACTATAGGTCACTATGTTGTGCCAGGTCAATGTCTCAACACTATCGGCGATGCCATTCACAACGATATCACCCTAGCAGTACATGATAGCAATCATATATTGGAGCTATTGAGAGACCGCAAACTTGATATAGGATTGGTCGAATCATACATACAAGACAACAGTATGATATATAGAGAGTGGCTAGAGGATGAACTAGTAGTGTTTAGCAATACCCCTATACCAAAGATGCTAAAAACAGAAGATCTATATGAATTTGACTGGGTTTGTAGAGAAGAGGGTAGCCACACCAAGCGGATAGTAGCTGATGTCTTTGAAGATATAGGTGTATCTTGCAAGAGCTTTCATACCCTAAGCGAAGTGAGTAACTCCACGGCAGTCTTGCAAACCATAAAAAAAGCTGACAAGAATACTGATAAACCTGTGGTCTCCATCATATCGAAGTTTGCAATCTCAGATGAGATACAGAGAGGTGAACTCTTTGAAGCTCGCATCAGAGGCTACAAGATGACACGGAAGTTTTATATAGTACACTCCAAAGAGAACAAACACAACGCTTATGTAGACAATGTAGTGGATTTCATAATGTCAGGCAACTGCTAAGTGCTAGCCGTTTGCCAATCCAAAACTAGCAAGTAAAAGAGCTACGCTAGTGCATAGTAAAGTAGCGGAGGATATAGCCCCATTCCAAGAGTAAAGAGCCATGGGGTGATCGGCTCCTTTATGATCTCTCTGATCTCCTGATCCAAATCATCATACACAAATAGACTTCTCATCAAAGCTATCTTCATGAATATATCTACACTCTTGAAGAGCAGTATGGTGATTATCCAGCCATTCATGCTATTTGTCAAAAAGAGAATAAATAGAACGAAATAAAGCGATGGATGCATCAAAAATAGTAGAAATATACTCTTTCTATAGTAGTAGTATCCATTTGCAAGCACTCCTGCCATAGTGTCAGAGCGTTGCCAATATGCCTCAAATAGCTCAAGAGCTACAAGTATCAATATCAAATATGTTATATCATTCATGATACTCCCATACTACAAAGTAGGCTTATAAGCCATGACGACACTAGTGAGTCTACGACATCAGAGATGCCCCTATAGGTTTTGATTAGCATAAGTGATTATATAGATATAACTCTTAGTATGTAATTAATTTTATTGATTTATTAGATTGTTGGTTTTCTTTTCTCTCTGCGTACTTTATTTTCATCTTAAAGCTCTAATGTTTCAACCTCTTGCCATTTAAAAATGTATACAATACAGGTAGGTATATGAGGTTTAGTATCGTTCCCCATGCTAGACCAAAACCTAGTGATATGGCTAGTGGCTGAAATATCACTGCTTGTCCTGAGGGAAAGAATATAAGTGTCGATAGCCCTACTAGAGTAGTGATGGATGTCAGGACTATAGGGCGAAATCGTTTGGCGGATAGTCTATATATATCCTCTAAGTTTTTAGCTGACTTTAGAGTGACCAACATGATGATGCCATCATTTATCACCACTCCTGAGAGACCCAATATCCCCACTAGTGACGGCATACCTATGTTGACACCCAATGCCATATGACCCACCATCACACCCAAAAATGAGAATGGTATCACAGATAGTAGTACGAATGAGTCTCTAAAGGAGTTGAAGAGATATAGCATAGATAGCAGTATGAGTATAAGTGCAAGTGCCGAGGCGGAGAGCATATCGTTTTTTAGCTCGGCTCTCTTCTCCCTCTCGCCTTTCTGCACTATCTCTATGCCACTCTCTCTGATTTTGTCTAGCGTAGGTTTCAGTACCGACAACACCTCATCAGCCGTGACCACCTTAGGATCAATGTTTGCAAATAGGTAGAAGTTTGTCACTCCATTATCTTTGGTCACCTTCTCAAATGCTTTGATGTGGTGGAACTCTACTATATCTCGCAAGGCTACGCTACTGCCATCAGCCAACATTATCTGCGTATCCTCCAGCTGCGATAGGTCATCTCTCTGTAGGCTCTGTATCTTTATCTCTAGCAGACCCTCTTTGTTGAATGTAGTGGATATCTTTCGTGATAGATATAGATCTGCTAGGTTCTTGCCTATATTTGCCTCATCTACACCTAGTGACTCTCCATACTGGTTTATCTCTAGCTTTATCTCATCTATGCCAAACTGTATATTGTCCGTGACATTGAGTATGCCTGAAATGCTATTCATCTGCTCTTCTAAAAGATTGACAGCCTTTATGATCGCTTGATGGTCTGAGGATATGAGTCCTATCTTGATATCTGCTTTTATCGGTCCTACCTTTTTTTGTACTATGGATAGATCGCGTAGCTTATACCTTTTTGTGTAGTTTTGCTCCTTTAGGTACTTGGCTATATCTTTGGATATATCGCTAGATTTGCTAGTTCTGCTACGATTGGCAGGGTCGTAGTAGAAAGATAAGTATGGTGTGACATATTTGTCTACTACATTTTGTGCTTTGAGCTTCTCTAGCTCTAAGGTGATATCTCCTACATATGGATATGTCTCACTATTGGAGGCACTATCTCGCCTATATCCTGCTACAGAGCCTACATGTTTGATGTGAAATCTATCTCTCTGTAGATAAAAGTCATTTTGTATATCCCTAAGTATATCATTCATCATCTCTAGGCTTGTATTGACATCGGCTTTGAGTGCCACATGTATAGTCTGCGAGTCAAAGCGTGGAAACATTTGAAACTTACTAGCCTTTAGTGCAAAGATAGAGAGTAAGGGAACTACCAGTATAAACATAAATAGAAAGCCTTTTTTGTGTCTCATAATGTGATGTATCACTAGGCTATATATATGATTTACCCTATCCCATGAGAGGGTTTTGTGTTTGGCAGATAGAGTATGAGCAGCATGTATAGGCAGAAATATAAATGACTCCATCAAAGAAGCTAACACCAATATAGATACCGCTATAGGTATGAGCTTCATCACTTCACCCATCTTGCCAGATATCATCAAGGCAGGTATGAAAGCAAAGAGTGTAGTGAGTGAAGCTATCACTACAGGTTTTGCCATCTCCTTGGCTCCCAATATAGCCGCCTCCTTTGCTTCGTAACCCTTCTCTATATATTGCTGTATGTTTTCACTCACCACTATAGCATCATCGACTATGATACCTAGGGCTAGAAGCACACCTATGAGAGATATCATGTTGATACTGTAGCCAAAGAGATATAGAGTAGATGCACCTATGAGAAATGATGTAGGTATGCCAAGTGCTATGATAAAAGCCATTCTTGCATTGATGAGTAGTGCCACTAGGAGAGATATGATGATGAGTCCTAGTAGGATATTGGATATCACTATATTGAGTCTATCTTTTATCTTCTCCGACCTATCGCTATGGATGAAAGCCTCTACCTTTGGATTGTCACGGTTAAATCGCTCTAGCCTCCGCTCCACCTCTCTGCTCAACTCTATAGCATTGCCTTTGTCGTCTTGTTTGACCACTAGATTGAGTGCGACCTTTTTGTCCATCAAAAATAGAGTCTTTGCATCTTCGTAATGTTTGGTGATATTGGCTATATCTTTGAGGTAGATACTCTTGCCCTCTATATTGATACGCATATCTTGCCACTCTTTGGCACTCTTTTTTCCATTGGCAGTAGATAGATAGAAGTAGCCTCTACGGTTATCTTCTATCTTGCCCAATGGATAGATGAATGATAGCCTACCTAGGATAGATATGATCTTGTCACTCCGTAGTCCATATGCTTTGATCTTCTCCGTATCTAGCTCTATGTCATAAAAGATATCAGAGTCGCCATATATCTCTACTTCCGATATATGTTTTATGGGACTGATACTCTCTTTGAGCCTCTTTGCCATCTTTTTTATATCTCGCAA
>WFMX01000275.1 GCA_015488875.1 Campylobacterota bacterium
AGTGGTAGGGGTCTGGTGATAATGATTTGCGTAACGAAGTGGAGTGAATCGTTATCACCAGACCTCGGCTGTAGCATAACGGTGTTGCAGTTTAGCCGAGGTCAGGTTATTCATGATGCATTCCGCTACGCTCCACGCATCACAAATCACCAGACCCCTATCGTTTCTAAAATAGATAGGGCAAATCTATAGTGCTTTTTCGACTGGCTACCATTAGCCCTTAAACAATTTCGCTTTGATCTTGCCCCATAACGATCGCTTTTTGCGTGGTTTTTGCCGTGATCTGCCCTGCTTCTCTTGTGCCATCTCTAGATCTCTAGTGAGTAGCCACTTTGCCTTTTTGAGATGCTCTGCTCTAAAACTATGAAGCATCTAACACCTTCTCTATCTCATGCATAGCATCTTCATTTTTGAGTCTAAACTTGATCTCTATACGCCTAGATGCATCTTTGTCTTCTACACCATCTACCTTGATAGCATCCAAATATGATCTACCACTAGCCACTATGAGAGGTTTGATATTTTGTTTTTTGGCAAAATCTAGACTTAAGAGATAATTCATGACAGCAAAAGCTCTCTTTTGTGATAAGTCTAAGTTGTAGAGATATCCGCCATCACTATCTGTGTGACCCTCTATGATGATCTTGTCGAGGTGTGGCTTGATATTTGGATTTGTGACCAATGCACCTATGTACTCTTCAAAAGCCTCTTTGAGACTCCCCTTTGCATCATCTTTGAGATCTGAGCTGCCCTTGTCAAATAGTATACTCGATGAGAGTCTTAGTGAGCCATTTTTTGAGTCTATAGATATCTTGTCACCTAGCTCTTGCTTGAGTGCTGCTATCACTTTGACTTTGATACCTGTGAGATTTTTGATCTTGGCTTTCTGCTTTTGTAAGTTTTCTACTATCTTGTTGTAGTCTGTCTCTTTTTCATCTAGTGCATTCATAAGTGCTAGCATTTTCTTCTCTTTGAGTGCTACAGTCTCATTGGTATCGGTGAGTTTGTTAGAGAGTATCACTACCTTGTTTTTGTAATCATCCAATGTTTTCTGACTCTTTTTCTGCTCTACCTTGCTCTTTTCTAAGAGATTTTGGACTATTACTATCTTGCCGTTAAGCTGGTCTCTTTGTGTATTTGTCTCTAGTAGTAGCTTGTTGAGTTTCACTATCTCGCTATCTTTAAATGTCAACTCCTTGCCCTGCTTCTGAATCTTCATATCTTTTGTACTCAACTCATCTTTACTCTTTTTGAGGTTTTCATCTTGTGAGTTGATCTTTTGATTTTTCTCATCCAAGAGTCTCTCTTTCTTCTCTAGCTCAGACTCTTTTCTCTTCAGCTCTATCTCTCTATCTTGTAGCCGTATCTCTACTGAGCTTAGCTTGTCGTCTGTCTTGTTGAGTGTACTCTTGAGTATGATAGACTTAGATACTATCGCACCTATGAGAAGTATAAATACAAAGAGTAAACCTGCCATAAGGTCAGCATATGAGATCCAAAAATTGCTAGAGTCGTTGCTATTATCTCTATCGAACATTATCTATCCAATCTTCTGTCTTTGCTTCTGTCGTTGCCTCTCTGCTCTAGCTGTAGCTTCCTCTGTATCTCTCTGTTTTGTTCACTCAACATAAAAGCAAAGCTACTAAGCTTCTCTACTATCTGACCTACTTCGGAGTCTATCTTATCAAAAGTATGCTCGACTGTACCATCAAATCTCTCTAGTGATTTGTGAAGCCTATCTGAGCTTCTATTGAAGTCTTCTATGTTTGTCTTGATATGTGCTACTGCATTGACACTCTCTTCTCTGCTATGTATCATAGTGAGTGTCTCTCGAAGCTCTTCAGATGCTACCTTCATATGGTTGCTCAGTGTATCGAAGCTATTTGTAGTATCATTGATGATCATTCTATAATTTTTCAGATACTGCTCATTGATCTCTTTGATAAAGTCTAAGTTGAATGTGTCTCTGAGGGTCTCTACTATCTGCTGATCTTTCAGCTCACTCTGTAGATGTTCGTGTTTGATAAGCTCACTCTTTTTCCATATTCGTTTATTGTAAATTCGCTCTAAGTTGTGTATGTTTTTGTCCACCTTGGATATACCACGCTTCTCAAAATATGTCCACAAGAGAGATAGAAATATACCATATATAGATGCATAAAATGCAGTGCCTATCCCAGAAAGAAGTATCGTGATCTCATGATCTAGTGCATTCATATCTTTGACTGTGAAGTCAGGCATCGATAGTGCTATGGCTACGAAAGTACCCAATATACCCAACATAGGAAATATACTTGGTGCTACTTTTGCAAAGTTGTCATTTCTGATCTCTTTGTAATACTCAGAGATAAATCCCTTGATCCCTAGCGTAGATTTGGTCTCACCCATTATGGTAAGTGCATTTTCATCCATGGCAGTTTGCAGATCTAGCTCCATCCGTCCAAATGAACTTCTCATTTGGCAGACTGCATAATTGGCATTATGTTTTATAAAGAATGAAAATGTAAAAAATATAAATGAGATGATGATGAGAGTATGCATCTCAACATGCAAGGGTATCAACCCTATATAGCCCATGATAAGTCCCAGCATATATAGTGCTGGGAAAATGAAAATTGCGAAAAATTGTGAAAAACATTGCTGTTCACTAAGTGTATCTGATGGAGTCATCTATCTTCCTTTGAAGTCTAATATATAGATTATAGGAAAATAAGATTAATAGATGGTAAAAATATTATATATTACTA
>WFMX01000276.1 GCA_015488875.1 Campylobacterota bacterium
CTTCTTGATGACACTCAAAGTCGGTGGTGTAGGGCTGAACCTCACTGAGGCAGACTATGTCTTCATCTTTGACCCATGGTGGAACAAAGCAGCAGAAAACCAAGCCGTCGACAGAGCTCACCGTATGGGACAAAAAAACAAAGTCTTCAGCTACAAGATGATCACCAAAGATACCATAGAGGAGAAGATACTAGAACTCCAAGGACAAAAGCAGGATATGACCGATATGATCATCAGTGGTGATGAGGGTGGACTCAAGCAGTTGACTGCTACTGATTTAGACTATATATTGGGGTAGACAGATGAACGACATAATAGATAAAAAATATATATATCTAAGTGAGGGTGCATTGAAAACCCTCTGCAGTAAGTATAATATCAATTTCTTTTTTGGTGCTACAAAAAAAGAGCTTATTACAAATATCATCCCCAATACAATGAAATCAGAAGGATATTTGGAGCATTTTTACAGAGAACTAGCACCCAAAGAGCAAAAGATACTCAAATTTATAGTCAATTATGCAGGAAAAAATCTTCGTGCTGTCATAAAGAAGAAATTTAAGTTTGAAATAGTATCCATGACTAAAGATTCTCAAACTATCTATATCTGGTGGCTCGAACTTCTACTCTATCAAGATCAGATGGATCAAGGCTTTAGAGAACTATTTTTCAAGTTTTTGGGAGAGGGTACTCTAGCATCTGAGGAGAGTGTGATACAGCTCATAGAACCCAACCATCCACCTATCACAAAAGATCTCACAAACATAAAAATCCATAAAGTAAACGGTGACTTTGAGCTTCTCTCTCAAAATCTCATCATAAATGAACCAGAAGATACAGTCACTATTGTGCGTTTTCTGTACCGTCTCGCCAAGGATACCAAACTCAAAAGCACCCAAAAGGGGATGCTTACTGTCCGTAGCAGGAGATTTATAGAGGAGGGTATCTCGGCGAAAAACCTCCATTATATTTGGGTTATTAATTTTCTTTTGGATATTGAATACCTCACTTATTATCAGCTCAAACTACCTACTGAAGCATTTGATAAAGCAGTCATAAATAATGATGGCGAACTAATCAAAATACTTTTGGATAAATACTTAGCAATCAATACACAAGAAGAGTTCAAATATATGATATTTGATGCCAAAATAACTCATGGAAAAAGTGTTTCACAATTGAGAAAATCTATCATAGAGACCATCGCCAAGCTAAACACAGATAAGTGGATAAGCATAGACTTTATCACTAGTAAGATACCACACACAAATGAAGTAGTAACACAAATTAGTAATGATTTCCCCTGTTGCTACAACTTTGAGCAAGATTATCGTCGACGACAAAATAGTTACAATCAGCTCAAAGATCTCAAAATGGTACTACGATACTTTATCAAAAGTTTTGTAGGTATCTCTGCAAAACTTGGACTCTTTACGCTTGCGACTACAAAGGAAGAGAGCTTCATTGCAGAAGAGTTGCAACGATCTGACGGATATTACAAAAGACAATATATAGATATTGAGTATATCAAACTCACAGATATAGGTCGTTTTGTGTTGGGTATAGAGAAGGATTACTCTAGTGCAAGTGATTTTAGCCTCAATCTCAGCCCCTACCTCTATGAGATTACTGTCGAAAATCCAAGTGACCGCTCCCATCTCTTTCTCTCACCTATAGCGACACAAATCACAGAGCATAAATACCAAGTCACACTCAAAACATTCATGAACCATATAGATACAGTAGAGAGTTACTGTATACTCAAAGAGGAGTTTCTTTCAAAATGCGATAATATCCCAGATAATTGGCAGAGACTCTTCGATACGATAGAGAGACACACAAACTCTATCCATATCGTAAGCAACTCTGCCATACTCATAAAGGTCACAAACCCCAAGGAGATACAGCAAATCATCGCTTTAGATCCCAAGCTCCAAAGCAAGATAATTAAAGCAGATAAACTACACATCGTTGTACTCAAAGATGATTTGTCGTATGTAAAGAAGATATTTAAAAAATATGGAGTGATAATATAATGGAATGGCTACAAGTATCCAAAGAGAAGTTATTTGAGATTTTAAACAAAGCGACTATGGTGCAACTGAATGGAATACTAGGTTACCAAAGGGGACTCATAGATAAAAATAAATATCCAGGTCCCAGAAAGACAAAACTACAATTGATTAAACTGCTCATAAAGCTTATCAAGGATGAAGAGTATAAAACAAATTTTTATAAACACATCTGTGAAACACCCAAATCAAAAGAGCTCTACTATAGACTCATATGGAAGGAGAAATCTATTGGTTTAGAGGAGGCAGTGGCAGAGTTTGGTCTTGACAGTAAAGATATGACAAGAGTTGACTACAATGAATATAAATTTAGAGCACACCTAAGCTTGATATACAAATATAGTCATTGGAATGAAAATATCATCTATATTCATGAGAGAATTAGACCTATACTCAAGCTCATCCATCCTCTACCAGATGATTACAAGTTGAGAGAAGCTAAAGAGATAGAAGATACAAGCTATACCTATAGCAACGAATCAAACATTCTAAGTGTGATAACAACTATCGAAGAGATGCTCAAAACCAACCTCATAGCATTTGGCAAAACAGGAGAGAAGCCTCTAGTAAAGAGCCTCAATATACTCAAGTCCACTACTAGTAATCAAGAGTTTTTCTCCATAAAGAATATGGACTCTTTGGCTACCGATATGCTCACTCGTAGTTTTTCTTTCTTCTATTGGGAGAACCAAAGATTTAATAAAACACCCCTAGAGACACTCAAGGAATTTGTAACACTGCAACTCAATGATAGCTTTGACTATACAATATCTAGAGTTTTTTTGAGCCATGTACGCAAGGTGAAATTTGGTAAATTTAAGGATGGGCAACTTGAACTCTTTGATATAGTTCAATCAGTTATAAAAGAGATACCGAAGAGTGCTTGGGTAGATTTTGCAACGATTATCAACTACTGCAATTATAAGGATTATCGTGTAGATATCGAAACACCCTATGCAACAAAACAATACTACATGGATGTAGATCCTGAACAAAACTACCATAATGATAGATGCTATGCAGAGTATGAAAATTACAATGCCATCATATTTGAGCCTATACTGAAGGGGGTGTTCTTTTATCTAGGGGCGTTGGGTCTTGTCGAGATCAAATATAATGATCCCATCTCACCACACGACATCACAGCCAAAGGTAAACCATATATTAGTCAATGGGACGGACTTAAGTATATACAACTCACTGCCCTTGGAAGATATATCTTTGATTTTGAAAAGAGCTACAGCACACCTAAAGCCGTGCAGACAACCTCTACAGTCAAATTTGATGAATACAAACCTATCATTACTGTAGATGATAAAGATGCGGTGATGATAGCCAAGCTCGAACCCTATACGGAGAAGTATGATGGCAACAGATATATATTGAGTTATAGCAAGATCTTCAAAGATTGCAAGTGCTATAAGCAATTAGAGTCAAAAATAGATAAGTTTTATACGCTCTTTGGGAAGCCTGTGCCAGTACTCTTTGATGACTATTTCGACGAAATATATGCCAAATCAAATCTGCTCGCAAAAGAACCCTCACAGATCGTCATCAAACTAGAAAATAATAAAAAGCTATTTGCTTTGTTTATGGAGAACAAAAAACTACAAGATCTAGTCATCAAAGCATCAGGATATCGCATCATAGTTTCTCAAAAAGAGTTGTCCAAAGTCACAAAAATCCTCAATGATAATGGTTTTTTTGTGGATTTTTGATCTATGGCTTGAATTATACTAGACTAAACACTGAAAAACTAAAAACAAGGAAAACAACATGCAAAAAAACACAAATGACAACTTAAATACAAATTTAGATTATCATCATGACTGGGAGAATGGTAGACTCAAATGCAAAGGCAAGAGAAAATGATATCAAAAATCAGATATCTCATACCTCTATTGACACTATTTTACACTCTATCATATAGCTCGGTATCAGAGTATGAAGAGATACACAATGAGATAGAGGCAGAATTCATCAAAGAGATGAAGGGCGAGATCAAAAAAGCTATATCATCCAAATCCAAAAGAGTGAAAGAGGCATATAGAGCCATATCTTATCAGCCTGTATGGATAGATAGCGACTACCTGACCCAATATAGTGAATTACTCTACAACGAACTCAAAGAGGATTTCGACAAAGGATTAGACAAGAAGTTAGTCGTACTATATGAAAAGCTTCAACCGAGCAAAAACAAGAAATTTGAGTCATCATCTATAGAAGATAAAGTAAATCTAGAGATAGGTATAATGGAGCTATATCTAAGCCATATAGACGATATACTAAAGGGAAAAAATAGCAAATACAATGCTATAACACTCCTACAATATGCACTCAAAGAGCATAGCCTCATATCTGCCATCAACGAGATATCAAAAGAGAGGATATCATATAGGTCACAAAAGCTAGATGCCAACGATACTGACTACTCTGCCTTAAACAATAGTGCTTCAGTAGCCATCAAGCTCACAGATGGCGACGAGAAGGTACGACTCAATGCGATGTATAAACTCCTCAATTTCAAACCGATATGGATCAACAAATCTGGTCTATCCAAATACTCCAAAGAGTTTTTCCAGCAGATAGAGAATGATCCTACTTTATCTCATGACAGTAGCACATATAGTGAGTACAAGGATTTGGGAAAACTAGATGGCATAACCGACCATAACGAGATCATCAAATACGAACTTAAGATAGCCAAACTATACCAAAAATATATGTCACATCTCCTCTATGGCAATATAGATTGGCAGAGGTTTCAGCGAGATCTCAAACGACATCATCCAAATGGAGCATGGGTAGTACACAATATTCTATCATCTCCAGAATCTCTGCTAATAGAGTCTATCAAAAGTAGGACACTCAAACATGCATTCAAAAAGGCAAAGCCACTATTTCCACTCTACGATAGGATGCTGGAAGCTCTCAACAAATACCAATCCATAGTAAATGCTGGAGGATGGGAGAGACTACCTGAATTTGCCAATCTCAAACCAAACATGAGATCGCCGATCATACCCAAACTAGTAGAGAGACTAAAGAGAGAAGGTGACTACACCTCTACAGCTTCGACAGAAGACCCCACTCTATATGATCAGCCACTACTCGATGCTGTGGTGAGATTTCAAAAGCGACATGGATTGGTAGCCGAAGGATATATAGGCAAGATGACGAGAGAAGCCCTAGATGAGAGTGCAGAGCATAAGCTATCGAGGATCAAGCTAAATCTAGATCGTCTAAAGTGGGTCAAAAGAGAGGATGAGAAGTATCACATATATGTCAATATACCTGCATTTGAAATGTATCTCTTTGATGGTCAAGAGATCATAGAGTCCATGGAGGTCATAGTAGGTCGAAAAGGTCATGAAACACCTATATTTTACGGTAAAGTGAGAACCATCGTACTCAACCCATATTGGAGGATACCTAGTAGCATCATAAGGCATGAGCTGATACCAAAGCTACAGAAAAATCCAAACTACACAAATAGCAAAAATATAGAGATACACACAGGATACTCCGAATACTCCCCATTAGTAGATCCACACAGTATCAACTGGAATAAATATGGCAAGAGGATACCAGCATACAAATTTATGCAATCACCAGGAAGTTTCAATGCACTAGGTAAAGTAAAGTATCTATTTCCAAACCGATACTCTGTATATATGCATGATACCAATGAGAGATATCTATTTGATAAATATCAAAGAGCATTGAGTCATGGGTGTATCAGACTCCATAAACCATTTGAGTTGCTGGAGTCTTTCTCTACGATAGACAGGAGAGTGGATTATCAAAAGTCAAAGATGATTTTGGAAGAGAACACAAAAACCCCACTAAGACTATCAAACTCTATACCTATAGATACTCTATATCTCACAAGCTGGGCAGACAAGGATGGCATGGTGGAGTTTCGCAACGATATCTATGGATATGACGAGATGCAACTATCGACTTTGAAGAGATAGTTGCATATTTATGCTGAATACTTAGCAGTTATAAAGTATAATGCGATCATGAATACAATAGATATATCAGAGGTAGCTACACTACCTACCAAATATGGAACATTTAATATCCGAGCCTTCAAAGAGGGAGATAAAGAGCATCTAGCCATATATAGTGGAGATTTGTCAGATACGCCACTCATCAGAGTACACTCAGAGTGTCTGACAGGCGATGCTCTAGGATCTCTCAAATGCGACTGTGGAGATCAGCTACATTATGCCCTAGGTCTCATATCTAGAGAGGGTGGCATGGTGATATACCATAGACAAGAGGGGAGAAACATAGGTCTATTAAACAAAGTAAATGCCTACGCCTTACAAGATCAAGGATACAATACAGTAGAGGCGAACCATCAGCTAGGTTTCTTGGCAGATGAGAGGACATATGAA
>WFMX01000277.1 GCA_015488875.1 Campylobacterota bacterium
CACTATGATATCAGTCGTTTTGGTGAGCAGGATATATATCTGTTCAAAGAGGGTACACATAGCAGACTCTACAACCATTTAGGTGCTTTCGCTATGAATAGAGATGGAGTAGATGGATTTTACTTCTCTGTATGGGCTCCAAATGCTTCCTTTGTGAGTGTGAGGGGTGATTTCAACGACTACGATACACATTCGCATCCACTAAAGATACGACTAGATGAGTCTGGCATCTGGGAGGGATTCATAGAGGGTGTAGAGGGTGGCGATACATACAAGTATCATATACACTCACACAATGACGGTAGAGTGATAGACAAAGCAGATCCATACGCCTACTATACAGAAAAAGCACCCAATTCGGCATCGAGAACTTGGAAGAGAGATGGCTATGGGTGGAGCGATGACGAGTGGATGAAAAATCGCCATGCCAAAAATAATCACAAATCACCTATCTCTACATATGAGGTACATTTGGCATCGTGGAGACGCAAGGGTAGCAGAGGTGAAGAGTATCTCACATATCAAGAGTTGGCAGATGAGTTGGCAGAGTATCTAGTGGAGATGAACTATACGCATGTAGAGCTACTACCTATCACTGAGTATCCGTTCAAAGGCTCATGGGGATATCAAGTGACAGGATACTTTGCACCTACGGCAAGGTTTGGCAATCCTGATGAGTTCAAAGCTTTGGTAGATACACTTCACCGACACGGCATAGGAGTGATACTAGATTGGGTGCCATCACACTTCGTGACCGATGGTCATGGACTTAGCAATTTCGATGGAAGCTGTCTATATGAGCATGAAGATCCACGACTAGGGTATCACCCCGAGTGGAGTTCTGCTATATTTAACTATGAGAGAAATGAGGTGAGAGCATTTTTGGTTAGTTCGGCTATGCATTGGCTAGACCACTACCATATAGACGGTATCCGTGTAGATGCAGTAGCCTCTATGCTACATCTCGACTACGCTAGAGAAGAAGGTGAATGGATACCAAACAAAGATGGAGGCAACAAAAACTTAGGAGCTATAGCATTCCTAAGGCAACTAAACGAGTCTCTATATGGTGCTTTTCCTGACACTATGACTATAGCAGAGGAGTCTACAGCATTTCCTATGGTGAGTCGCCCTGTGAGCGATGGAGGATTGGGCTTTGGGTTTAAGTGGAACATGGGGTGGATGCATGACACTCTCAAGTATTTCAAGAAAGACCCTATCCACAGACAACACCACCACAATACTCTCACATTTAGCTTTGTATATATGTATAATGAGAACTATGTACTCCCACTCAGCCATGATGAGGTAGTACATATGAAAGGCTCTCTCATCAACAAAATGCCAGGAGATGAGAATCAAAAGTTCGCACACCTTAGGGCTATGTATGCTTATATGATGGCTCACCCTGGCAAAAAACTACTCTTTATGGGCGGTGAGTTTGCACAATATGCAGAGTGGGACTATGATAGTAGCCTTGATTGGCATTTGCTAGATCAAGCCAAACACAAAGGCATACAAAGAGAGCTATCAGAACTCAATGCTCTATATAGCAAAGAGGAAGCACTACATATATATGATTGCGAGCCTATGGGCTTCGAGTGGATAGATGAGACTGATTATACCAACAACAATCTATCCTTTATCCGTAAAAGTGATGATGATGAGGTGATAGTAGTCTGTCACTTAGCAGATGTCGTTCAAGAAGATTATCGTATGGGTGTGCCTGCTAGTGGTAAATACAAGGTGATATTTGACTCTCAATCCCCACAATACGAGGGCTGGACAGGTGCCGTAGGTATCACTATAGAGAGTGAAGAGGTGGAGTGTCATGGTAGAGAGAACTCTATAGTATTTGACCTGCAACCCATAAGCGTACTCTATCTAAAGAGAGTTTAATCAATGGGCAAAAAAGATATGAGCAGAAAGAGCGGTATCTTGCTTCATCCCACTTCACTGCCTAATATATATGGGGTGGGTGATTTTGGAGATGAGGCATATAAGTTCGTAGATTTTTTAGTAGATAGCGGTCAAAAGATGTGGCAAATGCTACCCCTAGGGGCTACTGGATATGGCAACTCACCATATCAGACCCACTCTGCGTTTGCTGGTAATCATATATTGATATCTCCTGATAAGCTGATAGATGATGGTTTGCTAAGCAGGTGTGATATCAAACTATTGAATTTTGAAGAGGATAGAGTCGATTATGATAGGGTGATACCATATAAATATCAGATACTGAGACTTGCATATAAACATTTTATCCAAGATACCAACCATACTTACCATGACAAATTTGAGAAATTCAAAGCAGATGAGGCTCATTGGCTTGATGATTTTGTACTATTTATGGCTTTTAAAGATATGCATGACCATAAACCATGGCATAAATGGCAAAAGCCTATCAGAGATAGAGACTCAAAAACACTACAAGAGTATGGAGATAAGCTATCCGATGAGCTAGAGTTTTACTCATTTGTGCAGTTTTTGTTTTATCATCAGTTTGAACAGCTTCATAGCTACACTACAGACAGAGAAGTAGAGCTGATAGGAGATATACCTATCTTTGTAGCTCATGATAGTAGTGATGTATGGAGTCACCCTGAGTGGTTTATGCTAGATAGTAGTGGAGAGCCTACTGTAGTGGCAGGTGTACCACCAGACTACTTTAGCAAGACTGGTCAGAGATGGGGCAATCCTCTCTATGATTGGGATAGTATGAGAGAGGATGGATATAGCTTCTGGATAGATAGATTTGCACATACACTTAGAAGCTTCGACACTATACGCATAGATCATTTCCGTGGTTTTGCTAGCTATTGGGAGATACCAGCCAAAGATGATACTGCCATAGGTGGTAGATGGGTCAAGGGGGTAGGCATGGAGCTTTTCAGAGCCATATCTTCCAAACTAGGAGATGATCTATCTATCATAGCAGAGGATTTGGGTATAGTCGGTGATGATGTAGTGGAGCTACTAGAGCTTACAGGATTTCCAAACATGGCGGTGCTACAGTTTGGGTTTGAGTCCATGGATAGTAGCGACCCATCATCATTTCTACCACACAATCTAAAGCAAAATCAAGTAGTCTACACAGGCACACATGACAACTCTACCCTACTAGGCTGGTGGTGCAAACAATCCAGAAAAGTACAAGAGTTTACCAAAACTTATATAAACACAGATGCCAAGGTGATACACCGAGACATGATCCGTATAGCACTAGGGAGCGTATCTCAAAGAGCGATTTTCCCTATGCAAGATGCATTGGCACTAGGAGAGACAGCAGACATGAACCACCCTGGCACCACAGAGGGCAACTGGGAGTGGAGGATGAGACCAAACGACACAAACCAAAGTCTTGCTAAAGATTTGGCTTTTTTATGTAGGATTTATGGTAGATGATGCGTGAGACCCATGGTGCATTTGCCAACACACCATTCCATCATTATTTCATTGGCATTGCCGAGGACAGATGAGAACGAGCCAAAACTCCTCTATCTTCCCTTTACCCATCTCTATGGGATGTTTTTTGTGGTGAAAGATTATATAGTGTTTATCCAATGCACATAGGTTTTTTCAGTAGATATGCTATAATGCTTCAAACGAATTTTATCTCGTACGGTATCAAGTAATTTTTCTCTTGCATAATAA
>WFMX01000278.1 GCA_015488875.1 Campylobacterota bacterium
ACCGCAGATCAAAGCAAAGGTAAGAGAGAGATCATATGCAGAGTCTAAGATCTTAGCAGATGAGGTACTGAGAGCTGACAGCACGCAAGGGGTATATGATATATTGAGGCGGATTTGAGAAAAGATTGGACTCTATTATCAAGACTGAAACTTATTTATATTATAATCCATTCAAATACAAAGGACTCTACCGATGAAAAATTCCATTCTGTTACTAGTGCTATTGGCTACCGCCACCAATCTACAAGCAAAGCTCGAAAATAGTGTATGTAAAACTTGCCACCCTATCATATATCAAGAGTACGAAGGGTCTGCACACAGTAGATCATCTATCTACAGAGATCCTGTCCACAAGGCAGTATGGGACAGGCATCCAGCAAAAGCAAAAAATAACTACAACTGTGCGAAGTGTCATACGCCATCAGACCACAAGCTCATAAGTGGTGAAGCAAATCTAAGCAGCAATGAGATACAATTGACAGAACCAATATCTTGTTTAGCTTGTCATCAGGTAGAGAGCGTAGAGAAGCATGCGAAGTCAAACAAAAATGTCTATACCGATAAAAAGAAGTATATCTACTCGAATGATAAAGAAAAGAGAGGCAAAAAGGTATCATTTAAAGAGAAGAGTTATCTCTTCGGACTTATTAAGATAGGTACAGGATCGCCATATCACCAGATAGACTACTCAAATGAAAACTACTACAATGGCAATTCATGCATGGGATGTCACTCACACAAACAAAATGGAAAAAGTTTCACAGTATGTGATCTAGAGGTGAAGCAGGGAGAGTCCAAAGAGAGCTGCATAAGTTGTCATATGCCCAAAGTAAAAGGAACACTAGCCAACCAAAAGCAGAGTGTTACCCACGCGTATCATGGAGTAGGCATACATAGTGTAACACCTAGGATTTTATCTGAGTATATCAAGCTATCTATGGAGAAACATAGTGACGGTTTTAGCATAGCTATCAAAAATGAAGCTACACATACACTATTTCCACAACCTCTAAGACTCAATCAACTTAGAGTAGTCATCCAAAGAGATAGCAAAGATATAGTGCTAGACACCCACTCATTTGTCAGAGTCATAGGCAAAAATGGCAAGCCAGCTATGCCGTGGGTAGCAGACAGTATCATCACCGATACGACCATCAAAGCCCTAGAGACTAGAGTCGTCCAATACAATACTGCTATAGAGAGCGGTGATATGGTGAGAGTAGAGTTTGGATACTATATGGTCAATCCAAAAGCAGCAAAAAAGCTTGGAGTAGATAGCGGTAGTGATGCCGACAAGTTCATCATACTAAAAGAGAAAAGATTTGAGTTTTGATGACAGATCTTGATAGTATATAGTGAGTGTATGTAAAATCAAGTGTTCATGAATGCATCTCCAGACCAAAAACTAGAGACCTGAAACCAAAGAGAAATAGCTAGCAAGCTCGAGCATATAATTCATACTTAATGATAAGCTTGTATAATAGCAGCATATTTAAATGGAGTGATGTATGGATAGTTTTTTTGAAGCGATCAATGGCTTTTTGGGTAGTATATTTTTTTATGATATATTTTTGGGTCAAGTAGAGGGGTCTGCAATGCCCTTCATCGTGGCATGGCTGATAGCAGGTGGGATTATACTTACTGTTAGATTTGGATTTATAAATGTGCGAATGTTTGCACACTCATACAAGATCATCACAGGCAAATACAGAACTGCAGATGATGTGGGTGAGATCACACCATTCCAATCGCTCACTACTGCTTTGTCTGCTACCGTAGGATTAGGTAATATTGCAGGTGTTGCCATCGCCATCTCCATAGGTGGTCCTGGTGCTACTTTTTGGATGATATTGGCTGGTTTTTTTGGTATGACGCTGAAGTTTACTGAGGTTACTCTAGCACAGATATACCGTGAAGTGCGACCAGATGGTAGGATAATGGGTGGAGCTATGCAGTATCTATCCAAGGGGTTCGGTGCTAGAGGCTATCCACGACTAGGCAGGGTGCTAGCTATACTCTTCTCTATATTTGCCATAGGTGGTTCACTGGGTGCTGGAAATGCGTTTCAGACTAGCCAAGCAGTAGGTATCATCAGCCATGAGATACCATTTTTCCATACATATCCTATACTGTTTGGTATTGGTTTGGCTACCATAGTTGGATTTGTCATCATCGGTGGTATCAAACGAATAGCGAGTACTGCTGAGAAGATAGTCCCACTCATGGTACTCATATATCTCAGTGCTTCACTTTGGATACTTATTTCCAATGCCTCTCTCGTGCCACAAGCTATCTCGACTATATTTCATGAGGCATTTGCACCTACGGCTGCCGCTGGTGGATTCATAGGAGTATTGGTGCAAGGATTCAAGAGAGCGGCTTTCTCTAGCGAAGCAGGTGTAGGATCTGCCGCTATAGTACACTCCACAGCAGCAGTCAAATACCCAGTACGACAAGGCATGGTAGCACTCTATGAGCCATTTATAGATACTATAGTGATATGTACGATGACCGCTCTAGTCATAGTCACGACAGGTGTATATGATCCTAGTGGTGAGTTCGCATCTCTAGTAGCTTCCAAGAACGGAGCAGCACTTACCGCCGCCGCTTATGGTACGGTGATTAGCTGGTTTCCTATGATACTCTCTTTTAGTATCATCCTCTTCGCATTTAGTACTATGATATCTTGGTCATACTATGGTGAGCGATCTTGGACATATCTATTTGGTGAGAAATATACCTTGTTATACAAGCTGATATTTGTCTCATTTACTGTGATAGCTTCAGTCACTAGTGCAGCTGTGATGTTGGATTTCTCTGATCTTCTATTTTTTGCCATGGCACTACCCAACTTAATAGGTCTATATGTGCTACAAGGGGATGTCAAAGCAAACTTAGATGCTTACCTGTCTAAGTGGAGAGATGGAGAGTTGGATAGAGAGGCCATCAGGTAGATGAGTTGTATCATGTCCGTATCTCAGTAGAGGTTGAACGATTTTTATATAATGCCCCCATCACGATTCTTTAGCTGCCTCTGGAGGGAGTCTCTCTATATCTAGTGGCGGACCCAATATCTGCTCTTTACTCTTTGGGGGTGGTTTGCTTTGGGCATTGTTTGTCGTAGGTGGTTTTCCGTTTGGCTTAAGGGCTGGCTTCTTTGGCTTTTTCTTCTTTGGCTTCTCTGCTACACCATAGACTATAAAGGTGGTGGCTACCTTGGCTTTTTGTTGTATCAGTACTAGCACTTCGCCCTTGTTTCTATAGACTTGAAATATCTCTATATCATCCATAACTTTGTCTACTGCTACTGCATCATCCGACTTGAGTGGTAGAGTATACCTCCTGCCCTCACTTCTGAGTAGACTCTTTTTGTCTTTGGATACTACCCAGCATATTTTGGCTGAGGGGCTTGCATATAGTGAGTTGACGCTATGCTCTAGGCACAATCTACTAAACTCATTTTGCTCTATGGTGATATTGCCGTCTGAGCCAGCTATATCCAAAAATAGTATCTCAGTAGCTCTCTTTTGGGTCTCTGCTCTCTGCAAATGGTCAAATAGTTGTATGTTGGAGCTTTGTAGCATATTTAGACTCTTGTAGAGGGCCATGAGGACTAGAGAGAGGAGAGCTATGGAGATAAGTACCTCTATGAGAGTAAATGCTTTTCGTTGCTGCCGCATCTGCTACCGCTCCATCAAGCCTACGCGAAGAGCCTCTTCGTAGCTGGTATCGCCAGCCTCCATCATGCCTATGAGTTTGTCGGAGATGGTAGACATACCTCTCCTCTTCATTAGTTCGCGAATCTCGTGATCATTAAGACCCTTTTTGAGCATCTCTTTGACCTCGTCATCCAATACAAATAATTCACCAACTGCCTGGCGACCTTTGTAGCCTGTGAAGTCGCACTCTTTGCACCCTACAGCACCATAATAGGTCTTCTCTATAGATATGTTTAGTTCCTCTATCACCATAGGAGATAGTGGCTTAGGCTCCTTGCAACTCTTGCATAGTTGTCGAGTCAATCTCTGTGCAAGCACGCCTAAGAGTGCCGATGATAGGAGATAATCAGCTATACCCATATCCATAAGTCTAGTGAGTGATGAAGTGGCATCGTTGGTATGCAGTGTCGATAGGAGTAGGTGACCTGTAAGTGCGGACTGTAGAGCTATCTCTGCCGTCTCACTATCTCTGATCTCGCCTACCATTATCACATCTGGGTCTTGACGGAGTATCGACCTAAGTCCTGATGAAAATGTCAAGCCTACCTTGCTGTTGACCTGTATTTGGTTGATATTTTCTGCATTATACTCTACTGGGTCTTCTACTGTGATGATGTTTTTGTCTGGCGTGGCTATGTGTTGCAAAAATGAGTGGAGGGTGGTAGATTTACCTGAGCCTGTAGGACCTGTCACAAGTATCATTCCATGTGAGTGGTTGAGGAGTCTATAGAACTGATCTGTAAGCTCTTTCTTGAAACCCAACTCTGCAAGCGTAGGGATATTTTCACTCTGCATGAGTATCCTCATCACCACTCTCTCACCATAATAAGTTGGAAGTATAGATATCCTCACATCTAGCGTCTTGCCTGCTATGGTGATCTGCGTTCTTCCGTCTTGCGGTATTCGTTTCTCTGATATGTCGAGATTGGATATGACTTTGATCCTATTGACCACGAGAGCTATGATGTTTTTCTCCAAATCTATATGCTTCTTCAATGCCCCATCTATCCGTAGTCGCACTTCACCTTTTCTCTCGCCTATCTCTATGTGTATATCGCTCGCACCTTTTTTGATAGCTTGAAAAAATAGTGAATTGACTAGCTTTATGATAGGTGCTGACTCTTCACTAGATAGGAGATCTTGGGCATTTTGTATGAAAGCTAGTAGATCAGACTCTACTTCTATAAGCTCCTCGGATGTCGCTGATATATCATCAAAGTCACTACCCGACTGAATCTCCAAAAACTTATTTTTGAGCCTATCGAAACTCTCTATATCCACCATACATAGTTGATATGATAGTTTAAGTTTTGAGAAGTGATTCAAAGCTTCTGCAATAGAGCTATTTTCGATGATGGCAGTCTCCACGCCATCTACCATAGAGAAAAGCAGAGAGTGCCTGATAGCCAATTTGTGGTCTATATCCTCTCTCCATAATGGCTCTAGATCTACATCTACTAACTGCTTGATATTCATACTACTACCTTGGTATATAGACACCGCTAGATGGCTCTATTCTTATGCGATTGCTAGCAGGATGTGATGAAGTGGGTATGTATACATCGTCTGATGTCGAGACATTTACTCTGCCACTTGCAGGATGAGAAGAGCCACCAAAGAGTGGCTTCTCATACCACTTTGGTTTTTTCTTGCCCGCCAATGCCTTGCGTATATATGAGTTGTATCTAGTCTGTATATTTTCCAATTCGGACAATACCTTTCGCAATTTTTTCAGATCACCACTCTTTCTGACGATAAATGGCGTAAGATATATGACTACATTTATCTTTCGTACTATATTTCCTTTGGATCTAAAGAGAACTCCCAATAAAGGTATATCACCTAGTATCGGTACAGATGTCACACTCTTGCCTCCTGCATTTTTGATAAGTCCACCGAGTATGATAGTTTCACCATTGTTGACTATGGCATTCGTCACTACTTTTCTTTTGGTGGTAGTAGGTCTATCTGGCGGTGCTGTCTCGCTAGCAAGTACATCTTCTATGGTAGTCTCTACCTCTAGTGATACTTTATTGTTGCTAGATAGTCTAGGCTTTACTTTGAGAGTGATACCTATATCTTCTCTGGAGTAGCTATTTATGATATTTCCTTGACCCTGTGTAGTCTGCTGCGCCTGAGTCAAGATAGATTGTGTCCTACCTACATATATCTCTGCCGTTTTGTTATTGATACACAATACTGATGGTTCGCTAAGTACATGCGCTGCTCCATTCTGTTTGAGAAGATCTAGCTTTGCACCAGCGGCAAACATTTCACTGATATCTGAACCAAATGAGAATGGTCGATTCTCTGTAGTCACTATGTTTCCACTTTGATCATATTGCGAAGATGTAGTATTTAGAAAGCCTTGTAGTGCAGATGAGACCATGATAGACGGAGCTCCTGCATTGGCTGCTAGAGTAAATAATCCTTGACTAGTGATCTTTCCACCCTCAAAGCCCCACTTCACACCTATTTGAGATGCCAAGTCTGTATTGATCTCCACTATCCTAGCTTTGACATAGACTTGTGGTTTAGGGACATCTAGCTTTGCTATGGTTTTGCGTATATTTTTGATCTGATCACCATCTGCCAATATCACTAGTGCATTTCTCTCTACATCGCTAACGACCATAGCCTTTGATGGAGGCTTGCCATTTGCACCTTTTTTATTTGGCTTAGATGGTTTGATATTGTTCATTTGACTCACGAGCTGACTGAGAATTTTTTGCATATCTTCGACATTTGAGTTTTTGAGTGGTATCACATACATCTGCTGAGTAGTACTCTCGCCCCTCATATCTAGCCTCTTGATATAGTTGATCATCTTTCGCATATTTTCATTTTTACCTACGAGTATGATAGTGTTTGTAGCATCATCTTTAAATATATCTACCTGCTCACTCTCTATGGTCTTTGGAAATATCTTTTTTGCCATGCTTACAGCATTTGGGTATACATCTTTGATGCTCGCATACTTGAGTGGTATAAATGCAGAATTTTTATCTCCCCGTTTCTCTATGGCGTCTATCACTTTCTTGATAGCTTTAAGCGTGTCTGGTGTGGCTGTGATAGAGAGTATATTGTTCTCTTTGAACGATATGACTTTTGCATTTTTGTGCAGTAGTGGCTTGATCTTTGCACGGATGACTGCGGCATTTGTACTTTTGAGAGGAAACATTACTGTCTTCATAGTGTCACTATCGCCTATAGCACTGCCTACTCCTAGACCCTCTCCTGCTGCTTCGGCTGTCTTTATCACTTGGTAAAAATCATCTTTTTCTATGAGCGTATAACCCTTGCTTGCCAATATGGAGTTGGCGAGCGGTATGAGAGAACTCTTTTTTATTGGTGTGGTTGATACGAAGTTGACCTTTCCATCTGGTACGCCATTGATTAGGATGTTTTTCTGAGTAATTTTACCTACCATTTTGACGAAATCCTTGATAGTCAGATCTCGGAAATTGACATCTACTCGCTCCTCCTCGGTACTATTGGTATCTGCGTTTGTATTGCTCTTGGCATGTATGGTAAGTGTAGCTACCATAATAGTAGCGAACATTAATTTAGTTAATTTCATAATTTAGCTCCATCTCCTCTTTTCCTCTTAATATCGTGAGAGTTAGACTCTCTATACTATCAATATTTTTATATATCTCAAATGCACTATTGTAGCTATTTAGTTCTTGACCATTGACACTCTTGATGATATCACCTCTTCTGAGACCTAATTTGCTAAAGTTGCTACCTCTCTTTACAAAGTTGACTTTAAATCCGTTGATGTGACCATTTTTCATCACCTCTTTCATACCGATATTTTTCCATATGTCATTCAAGTTTTTACTATAGTGATCCAATAAACTTTTGTCTATCATCGTGATATCGTCACTCTGCACTATCTCACCTACAGGTTCACTACTCTTTGGCTCCTCCTTAGCTTCCTCGACTTTTTTGGTAGGATATCTTACTGCTCTTTTGGACTTTTGGCTATCCATCTTCTCCACTAGATAGAGTCTATATCTCTTGCCATTACGCAAAAATATAGCCACCTTTGCAGTGGCATCATCTAGAACATATCCATCTATGGGGTCACCTTTGGATAGTACAGAACTCTTCCCAGCTTTGGATATAGTCACCACCACTATATCTTTGGAGTGGTATATAGCCAATAGCTTGAAGCTACTTATATCGCTCTTGGGCTGTTTTGTTACTCTCTTCTTCGTTGCCCTATTGCTAGCAAACTTAGTCCTATAGTATAGTGATTTGATATCTGAATCTTTCACATACTCTACACCCCTAGGAGGGAGTAGGGTCACTTCTACAGCTACCCATATTATCTTTATGATGAGCATTGTGGCAAGTATTAGTATCAAGTTTTTGATCAGGTTTTGACTAAAGAGTTGTTTCATAATACCACCCTTTATCATCTTTTCGTAGTAGACGCTTCAGCTTAGCTATATCTGCAGGTTCACTGATATATAGTCGTACTCTTCCCTCATCTATGTATAGATATCCATCTGCTTTGCCAAAGTCCCCGACAACAGATATAGATACTCTCTTAGGATTAAGTATCTGATAGACTATCTTCAGGGTCGTTACTTTGACAGGCATGAGCTTTTTGAGTGAGCGATCAGTAGTGATGCCCTTAGCTACTACTCTACTGTAGAGTAACAGAGGAATTATATCTATCTTCTCTATCTTTGCTAGCTCTATCCCCTTCACATATATATCTGGATGTTTTATATGTAGCAGAAACAAACCCTCATCTATATCCTCATTGCTTATCACCACATCATATTTCAAAAGTTGCTCTTCTAGCAGATAGTACAATTCTCGCTTGGGTGCAAATATCATAAGTGAAAAGATGACAACCGCTATGATCAATAGTATCTTTTTTACCATTTGCATTTGACCTCCATCTTGTACTCTTTCTCCACTCTTTTTATCTCTAGTTTTGTGATTTGAACTGCTATATTTTCTAGATTGCTGACTATGGCATTCATCTCTTTACTGCTGAGGTTTTGAAATGATGCGGTTAGCTTCTTGCGTTTGACGACAAAGCTCTTGACCTTTTGAGTGGGTATGGAGATCTTCAATCCCAATATCCTCTTGCTTAGTTTGGGATCATTCCACTGCTTCTGTAGAGATATGATCTCACTAGCTTCAGTAGTTGCTTTGGCTAGCCCTATCTCTCCACGCTCCATCTTGTCGATATTGCTACTCTTGTAGATATATGCTCCAACCATGAAGAGTATAGCTATAGATACTATGAGTTCATTTTGATATCTTTTCCAGATCATAGACTGCTCTCTACTTTTATTAGATTTTCTCGTCCTACTCTGCTACTTTTGTATCCCTTTTGCTTAGCTAATGCTTCTACTCTAAGGAGACCCTTTTTGTCAGGGGTCTCAAAGATCACAAATAAGTGCTTTTCCTCCATCACTAGGCTGTCGACCTCTACGCCTGGTATGATGAGATGTGACAAATCTTTGAGTATCTCTCTTTTGCCTCTCTCTGCTTTATCAATCTTATGATATTTTTTTATGATATTTTCTCTTGTGTATTGACTCTGTAGGGCTGGATACTCATCAAATAGTATAGATACCTCTTCGTTTATCTCTGCCACCACCCTACTGTATCTAATCCCCTCTACCAAAAATAGAAGAGCAAACAGAGTGATGATGGATGCTAGTACGATACTATCCTTTTGTGTCAAGATAGATCCTACACTTGCTCCATATGAGATACCTCTATCTGGTCGAAATGTCTCATCAAAGGGTTGGTATCTAGTATCATATGCTAGCAGAGACTTTGGTACCACCGTGACGATATCGTCCACTACGCCTAAAGCTTCAAAGTCATTGAGTAGGATAGCGGATGTAAATTTCGACTCACTTTGCTGTATGAAGTATAGCTTTGAGACACGACTTATATCTATATCTTTGGATTGTAAAAAACCATTGATCTCTTCACTGCTGTATGCTATAAAGATCCAGCTGTCTCCATCTTTGAATACAAAATAGTCATACTCCTTATCATCTGCAAGTAGACTCTCTAGTATAGATGGAGCCAATTTTTTGGCTTGGTATAGATACTTTACATTTATCTCTTGTCGCTTCATAGTATAAAATTGTGGCGGTAGCATGATATCTATAGATCCACTCTCATCCACTCTATCCATGTCCTCATGTATCAATACCAATGGTCTACTGCTTGCCATAAAAATCAAACTCTGTCGCCCTCCCCTCTATATATTTAAATCCAAACGCATAACTCTCTTCTCCATAACCGAACATAACTCTGCATCTCATCCTCTCTTGGGCTTGGGCTACAAATATTTTGCTGTTGTAGCGTGACACATCACCTCCCTGATCAGACAAAAACTGCTTCAGATCGTCACCCTCTAGCCACTCCTCTTCGACTATGGCAGAGTCCATATCAAATAGTTGAGACAGCAACTCTGCCGATATATAGTTGGCATCTATGGTGCTACTATCCGTTCCGAAAGAGAAGTATCTATCCCATGGTATGGCACTTTTGGCGATATCATCACTCTCAAAGCGATACTCTCTTACGATATCTTCGAGTTGAGAAAGCATTATTATACCTTGTTTTTTCTCCAAATCGCTTCTTGCACTCATCGTGTCAGATATCTTTGTCAGCAGTAGTGTGCCATCTGATATATCATACTTCTCTACTATATAGTCGATCGTAGACTCCGCCATAGCTTTGAGTTGCTCTGCCGTGGCATTACCTTCTGCTTTGAGCCAATTGATATTGACCCCACTATCTAGTGGTCTGCAAGTCAGAGTCACATATGACTCATTATCATCCATCTGTAGTGTCATAGGTGCTGTATATAGCGTATCAAATATAGTTTTTCTGATCTCTTTATCTTTTTCAGATTTTTTGAGTAGCTGTTTTATCACATCTTTGCTATCACGAAAGAGTATATCTGCCTGTATCAATGCTGTGGTATATGACGCACTATCTCTACTCTTTTGCAGATATGAAAATATCACCCCCACTAGAGCCAACATAGCAACTATAACTGATAGCGTAATTAAGAGTATAACTCCTCTTCTCATTTTATCCATTTAAAAGCTCTATTCAAGTAAAATCCGATAATCTATAATTTATTTAGAATTATACC
>WFMX01000279.1 GCA_015488875.1 Campylobacterota bacterium
CCGTTTTTGTGGTATTGGCAAACTACTACTCTTGAATGATCTACTAGTTTTTACCTTGGTCTACTATCTTGTTGGCAGATATCCATGGCATCATCTCTCTGAGTTTGACACCTGTCTGCTCTATCTTTGATGCTCTAGCATTGGCCCTCTCTGCGTTCATTCTAGGGTATCCTGCTTGACCCTCTAGGATGAAGTCTTTGGCGAATGTACCATCTTGGATCTCTGTGAGTATCTGTCTCATAGCTGCTTTTGACTCATCGTTGATAACTCTCTTGCCTGATACATAGTCGCCATACTCGGCTGTATTGGAGATAGAGTATCTCATATCTGCTATACCACCCTCAAACATCAAGTCAACGATCAGCTTAAGCTCATGGAGACATTCGAAGTATGCCAATTCTGGAGCATATCCTGCCTCTGTCAATGTTTCAAAGCCTGCTTTGACTAGTGCTGTGGCACCACCACAAAGTACTGCTTGCTCACCAAATAGATCAGTCTCTGTCTCATCTTTGAAAGTAGTCTCTATGATAGCGGTTCGTCCACCACCTATAGCAGAAGCATAAGATAGTGCCAACTCTTTGGTACTACCACTTGGATCTTGATCTACAGCTATAAGATCTGGTATACCACCACCTCTTACAAATTCGCTTCGTACTGTGTGTCCTGGAGCTTTTGGAGCTATCATGGTGACATTGATATCTGATGCTGGATGGATTCTTCCATAATGGATGTTAAATCCATGACCAAATGCGATAGTTGCACCACTCTTTAGGTTTGGTGCTATCTCATTGCTGTATATCTCTGATTGGTTCTCATCTGGGAGAAGTATCATAACTACATCAGCTTTGGCTGTAGCGTCTGCTACTGTGAGTACTTCAAAGTTCTTCGCTTCTGCTTTTGCCCATGAGCTACCATCTTTTCTGAGACCTACTACGACCTCTACACCGCTATCCCTTAGGTTTTCTGCGTGAGCATGACCCTGACTACCGAAACCTATCATAGCAACAGTTTTTGACTTGATGATAGATAGATCACAATCTTTATCGTAATATACATTCAATGATGACATCATTTATCCTTGATGAAAAATTTTCGCGATTATACCCAAAACTTTCTTAATCAACATATTATTTAAGAATAATCTGATAAAATAGATAGACAAACAAAGGAGTTTGCATGTTTGAAGCGTTGAACAGTTCTATAGTCTGGTGGCATTGGATCATCGTAGGACTTGTGCTTATCATTAGTGAGATGGCTACTGGCACATTTATATCTCTAGGATTTGGTATAGCGGCAGTGGTGGTGGGTATGATAGATATCATTATGCCACTTGGGTTTACCTATCAGCTAGGATTATGGATAGTATTGTCGCTCATAGTAGTCTTTGTGCTATTTAAATGGTTCAATAGTCAATCGACAGTATCTAGTACAGGTCAATCAAACTACGGATTTGATACTCTAGGCAGCGTAACTCAGGCGATACATCCTCACAAAAGAGGAAAAGTGATCTTCGATACACCAGTATTAGGCAACACTGAGTGGCATGCTACATCTAGTGACGAACTAGTCACGGGCAGTCGTATCAAGATAGTAGATGTAAACGGACAGCTCATAGAAGTCGCTTCGGTAGACGAAAGCATACAATAGTATTTTTGCAAAACTTATTTATAAGTATCTTGCAGAATGCCTGCATAAAAAAGGAGAAATAAAATGGAAGCATCATTAGTAATATTGCTGATCGTAGCAGTAGGAGTAGCAACTACACTATATAAGGGCATCAATATAGTGCCACAAGGTGAAGAGTGGGTAGTAGAGAGATTGGGTAAATTTAGTCGTACGCTAAAACCTGGGCTCAATATCATATTGCCATATATCGATTCTATTCGTGCAAAGCTTACGACTAGGGACATTATATTGGATATCCCACAGCAAGAGGTGATTACCAAAGATAATGCCGTGATACTCACCAATGCAATCACATTCGTCCGTGTCACTAAACCCAAAGATGCTATATACGGAGTAGAGAATTTCAAAATTGCAATACAGCAATTGACTATGACTACGCTCCGATCTATACTAGGGGAGATGAAGCTAGATGAAGCACTCTCAAATAGAGACAATATAAAAGCAAGACTGAAAGAGCAGATACTTGATGATGTATCAGACTGGGGTGTGACAGTCAAATCCGTAGAGATACAAGATATATCACCAAGTCCATCCATGCAAGCTTCTATGGAGAGACAAGCAGCCGCAGAGAGAGAACGAAGAGCCATAGAGACTACAGCAGAGGGTAACAAAAATGCAGCAATATTAGAGGCAGATGGTAAGCTTGCAGCAGCACAGAGAGAGGCACAAGCACAAGTAGCCCTAGCTGCCGCATCGGCAAAGGCCATCGCACAGATATCCAATGCAGTCCAAGGTCAAGAGCTACCAGCGATGTTTTTGCTAGGAGATAGATATATATCGTCACTTGAAAAGATCAGTCAAAGTGACAACTCCAAGTTTGTCATATATCCTGCCGATCTACAAGGGGCTATCAAGGGAATGCTCGGTAATACATTCAACAAATAGTATCTTCTTGTACTTGCAAAAATTATTATATTGGAGTTTTGTTGCTTTGACTCCAACATATGACGAGGCTAAAGCCATCGTTTCCGATGAGTTTTGCGAGATGTCTATCTAATTCAAATCCTAGTGGTTAAATATATAATAAAAATTATCATTTAAATAATATCTAATTATAATTAAAAATATGCTATATTAATCATACTGCATAGAGTCATAGCCTGAAAATCTATATACTTATCAAATAGAGGAGATAGGTATAATCAGAAGTTGACAGAAGCAGTAAAAAATTAATATAGCAAGGACAAGTGTTATAATGAAACAGACTTACAATAAGATAGCTATGGCTACCTCTCTACTAATTTTAGTTGGATGTGGTGATTTTGGCACGGACTCGTCAAATAGTCCGTCAAACTCACCTGCACCCCAATCACAAATCCCTACCATCGGCAAAGCATACTATGTAGACTCGGCTGTCAAGGGTGTCAATTATATATGTGGTTCACAGAGTGGCACTACCGATGTGAATGGTATGTTTCTCTTTGAGACCGATAGGGATTGTACATTTTCTTTAGGTACTATACTCCTCAGAAAGGTCGATTCTGCTCTGCTGCATGATGGCGAAAATCTATATGAAGTAGATAGCCATATTGCTTCTGTGCTGCAGGGATTAGATATAGATCATAATCTGGATAATGGCATAGAAGTCGATCAGGATATAGTCTCTATGTTGGATATAGAGTATGACATTGTGCCGTCGACCGATAGCGGTATGGTGCTATTTGAAAAAAAGATGCAAAGTGAGGGTGCAGAGGTACCGACCATAAAAACAAGTGAAAAGCATGTCATCACAACAATACTATCAAATAATCTCTATAGGGTAGAAGATAATAAGACACAAGCACTCTCCTTTAAAGAGGATGGTGTCGTGCTTGTGAAGGAGGATGAGAAAGTGGTAGATAATGCATCATACAATATAGACAGCAACAACACTGTAACACTGAGAGATCATGATGTGCTATCTGTGCAGACAAAGAAGATCCAGACAGGAGAGCAGTATATACCGATGAGTCATGATAAACTTTGGTTTTCCAAGAGATTGGCAGATAAATCAAGAGTAGCACAATCCCAGAGTGGTAGGGTTGATAATGTGCAAAAAATACATCCACTAAATAGCAATACAAGAGAGAGATATTTGGATGCAATAAATAGAGCTAGAGCAAAGACACAGGATTGTGGTAAATATGGTGTATTGGGTCCTGTAGATCCACTGACATGGAGTAGTGAACTATACAATGCTGCTGTAGAACATAGCGTAGATATGGGCAAGCTAGACTTTTTTTCTCATACTGGAAGTGGAAAAGATAGTGATATCACTGCCATAAGTTTGGGACTTAGTGGAGGCAGTAGCAGTGGCGAGAGGGTGAGGTTTAACGGCTATGAATACCAAGAAGAGGGAGAGAATATCGCTGCTGGTATAGAGGATCTAGATAATGTCATCAAGGCATGGATAGATAGTGATGGTCACTGTGTTCATCTGATGTCATCATCATATAGTGAAGTCGGACTCAGTCTATATGTAGCCAAGGATACAAAACACAAATACTTTTGGACGCAGGTCTTTGGAAGTAAATAGATTATCTATATCTATATAAAATGCCAATGTATTATATTTTGTAGTGTTTGATAGTATCAAGCCTACAAAGTGTGGACAGGTGGAATAATTCAGATTTAAGTAACATCACGATAAAATAGTATAAAATTATATTTATCTTATAAAGAGTCTTGATTTGAAACTATCCAAAATAATACAGTTAATGCGGCCACATCAGTATGTAAAAAATTTGTTTATCTTTCTCCCACTATTTTTTGCACTAAAAATCACAGATATTCATCTACTTAGCAACTCTCTCATCGCATTCATTGCTTTCTCATTAACTGCTAGTGCCGTATATATATTGAATGATTATCATGATATAGATGAGGATAGAGAGCATCCTAGCAAAAGGGATAGACCGTTGGCATCTGGGGCTATAAGCAAACAACAAGGCATAGGGATAATGCTTGTACTGTTTGGTATCGGCTTTTTGTTGATGAGTATACTATCAATCAAGGCTGCTATCATACTCATCATATATGTAGTGATGAATATATTATATAGCTTGTGGCTCAAACATATAGCCATACTAGATATCATTATCATATCTATAGGTTTTGTACTGCGACTTTTTATCGGCTCTTCTGTCACTCATATAGAGTTATCTATGTGGATTGTCATCATGACATTTCTTTTGGCACTATTTATGGCATTGGCAAAAAGACGAGATGATATACTCATATATTTGGATACAGGCAAAAAGATGCGAAAGGTGATAGACGGATACAATTTACAGTTTTTGGATACTGCTATGTCTATCATGGCATCTGTAGTGATAGTAGCATATGTCATATATACATCATCGCCTGAAGTTGTCGATAGGGTCGATAGCCACTACCTCTATCTCACTTCACTTTTTGTAATAATAGGCATCATGAGATACCTACAGATAGCATTTGTACTTCAAGATAGTGGCTCTCCGACAAAGATCGTACTGAGAGATAGATTTATGCAGTTTACTATAGTAGGCTGGATAATTACATTTGCTTGGATATTGTACTGATGTTGGCTATCAAATATAGCATCTTTGCTCTCATATCGACACTGTTTAATCTACTCTTTCAGTATATTAGCTTTTTTCTATATAGTGGTTTTGCTTCACTATATTTGGCTATGTTTATAGGTACACTTGCTGGACTTGTAGTGAAATATGTACTAGATAAGAAGTTTATATTTTACCACAAACCAAAAGACAAAAAAGATGATGCGACGAAGTTTGCTTTATATTCGTTGATGGGGGTATTTACCACTATCATATTTTGGGGTACAGAGATAGCATTCGACAAGATATTTGATGAGCAAAATGCCAAATATCTAGGAGCAGTTATAGGTTTGAGTATAGGGTATATTATCAAATACTTTTTGGATAAAAAATTTGTATTTATAGACAAGGAATAGCATGACAAATATAATGAGCTGGGGAATGTATCCTACTATAGAGAGTAAGCTACGCAAGTTTAAAAATCTAAGTGATTTGAAGCATACCCTGTCGAACAATGACAATATAATAGCATATGGAAATGGTAGAAGCTATGGCGATAGTGCTTTGGGTGAAAATATCATAGATATGAGACCAAAAGATTATTTTCAAAGTTTTGATGAAGATAGTGGACTACTTGAGGTTGAGGCAGGTGTAATGCTCTCAGATATACTCTACTCATTTGTCCCTAGAGGTTGGTTTCTCAAAGTCACACCTGGTACTAAGCTCATCACTATAGGCGGTGCTATAGCCTCTGATGTCCATGGCAAAAATCACCATGTAGAGGGGTGCTTTAGCCAATGCGTAAAAGAGTTCGACATTATGAACTCTGATGGTGAAATCATAAACTGTTCAAGAGAGTCTACTCCTGAACTATTCAGAGCTACCTGTGGTGGCATGGGGCTTACAGGCGTGATACTCTCTGCCAAGATATATTTGGTAAAGATCAATTCCAAATATATAGACCAGACAACTATCAAAACCAAAAATCTCAAAGAGACCTTTGAAGCCTTTGAAGAGTATGGAGGTACACCCTACTCAGTGGCATGGATAGATTGTCTTGCAAAGGGTGATGAGATAGGCAAGTGCCTCCTAATGGTAGGCAATTTTAGAGATGATGGCAAGCTAGACTACAAGAGAGCCAAACAAAAAGTTATACCATTTAACTTTCCATCATTTGCACTTAACAATCTAAGCGTAAGAGCATTCAATTGGCTATACTATGGCAGAGTAAAAGAGAGAGTTACGAAACAAAGAGTAGATATAGATACATTTTTCTATCCATTAGATGCTATAGGTCGATGGAATAGGATATATGGCAAAGGTGGCTTCACACAATACCAATTTATATTGCCCAAAGAGAGTAGTTATGAGGGCTTAGAAGAGATATTGAGAACTATATCGGACTCTGGTAAAGGCTCATTTCTAGCGGTTCTCAAACTATATGGCAAGGCAAATGAGAACTATCTATCGTTTCCTATAGAGGGGTACAGTTTGGCTCTTGATTTCAAGATAGAGAAGAGTTTATTTCCACTCCTTGATAAGCTAGATGAGATAGTACTTAGATACAAAGGCAGGATATACCTCACCAAAGATGTACGAGTATCCAAAGAGACATTTGAGAAAGGTTATCCAGATATAGAGAAGTTCAGAGAGTTTAGAAGAGTCAATGAGTTAGATAAAAAATTTCAATCAATCCAATCACAAAGAGTAGGAATATAAAATGAGTTATATATTGATAATAGGAGCTAAAAGCGATATAGCCAAAGCAGTAGCTAGAGAGTATGCACACAATGGATACGATATATATCTAGCAGCTAGGCAGAGTGATGAGCTTATAGATTTTGCCAAAGATATCACCACTAGGACACAAAGAATTGTGAAACTTTTGGAATTAGATATAGTCGACTACGATAGTCATCAAGTCTTTTGGGATCAACTAGATGAGAAACCTCTCGGGGTGATATCTGCGGTGGGTTATCTAGGAGAGCAAGAGTTAGCTCAGAAAGATTTCGATGAAGCCAAAAAGATTATAGATACCAATTACACAGGCGTGGTAAGCCTACTAAATATTGTAGCCAATGATTTTGAAGCCAAAAGATCAGGTTTTATAGTAGCTATCAGCTCTGTAGCTGGAGATAGAGGACGCAAGAGTAACTACATCTATGGCTCTGCAAAAGCGGCACTCACAGCATATCTGTCTGGTCTTAGAAATAGACTATATGAAGCACAAGTACAAGTACTCACAGTAAAACCAGGCTTCGTAGCTACCAAAATGACAGCCGATATGGATCTGCCACAGAAGCTTACTGCACAGCCTAGCGAAGTGGCAGAAGATATATTTACAGCTCAGCAGAGTGGCAAGAGTGTACTCTATACCAAGTGGATATGGA
>WFMX01000280.1 GCA_015488875.1 Campylobacterota bacterium
CTCTAGTACCATATCACTACTCATTTATCTTCTCTTTGATCTCCCTAGCCAACTTTGATATCTTTGATATTTTAGTAGAGTTGTCTATAGAATCATCCAATAGTATCTTGACAAATGCAGAGCCTACTATGACACCATCTACGCCTTTGGCTTTATCTTTTGCGGTATGTTCATCTACACCGAAGCCTACAAATACAGGTGTATCGGTGAACTCTCTTATATTTGCTATAGTGCTATCTAATGATTCTGCTTTGCCTGAGCCTGTGATACCTGCATATGCTACTAGATAGATGAACTTATCGGCATTTGATACTAGCTCCTCTATACGACTCTTTGTATCTGTAGGGGCTACAAAGTCTATGAGTGCCAAATCACTCTCTTGCATGATCTTTTTGTATGGTCTCGCCTCTTCCAATGGTAAGTCTGGTATGATGAAGCCATTGACTCCACTCGATTTGGCTTCATCTATAAATAGCTCTATACCCTTATGATAAAATGGATTGAAATATCCCATCCATAGAGTATCTATATGTGGTGCTATCTCTTTGGACGCTTCAAATAGATGCTTGAGCTTGAAGCCATTTTGTAGAGAGTATAGATTGGCTCTCTCTATGGTAGGACCATCTGCGACAGGATCTGAAAATGGGATACCAAGCTCTAGTGTATCTACTCCTGACTCTGCAAGAGATAGAGCCAAATCAACTGTAAACTCCAAGCTAGGATACCCTGTAGTTATATATGCGACTAAATTTTTCAACTGTTCTCATTTCATAATATAATATTTGTACAATATTTGAGGATTTTTTACCATCCCAAATAAATTTTGTGATATTATACAAAACATAAACTAAGAGCGTGCATGGAGTATTGACTTTGAATAAGAAAATAACATTAAAAAATCTTCAAAAGATGAAAAATAGCGAAAAGATAGTAATGATAACGGCATATGATGCTCTTTTTGCTGGGATATTTGACCCACTTGTAGATATCATACTAGTAGGGGATAGTCTCAATATGAGTTTTGCAGGTAGAGAGGATACGCTATCTGCTACTATGGATCAGATGATATACCACACTCAGGCAGTATGCAGAAAGGCGGAGAGAAGCTTTGTACTTTTCGATATGCCGTTTGGTACATACGCCAATGAAGATATAGCTCTACAAAATGCCATCAGAGCATACCAAGAGACAGGTGCAGATGCTATCAAGCTAGAGAGTGGTAGCGAGAAGGCTCATATCGTCAGACATCTGAGTGACAATGCCATAGCAGTATTTGGTCACATAGGACTCAAACCCCAGAGCGTACGAAGCGAAGGTGGCTACTCCATAAAAGGCAAGAGCCAAGAGGAGAAAGATCGCATAGTGGAGAATGCTATAGCACTAGAAGAGGCTGGGGCGGCAGCTCTCATCATAGAGGGTGTCAAACCAGATGTGGCTAGAGAGGTCACGGCTAGAGTATCTATACCTACCATAGGCATAGGTGCAGGTGTTGAATGCGATGGGCAAGTGTTGGTATGGAGTGATATGTTGGGCTTTTTTGACGAGTTTATGCCAAAATTTGTCAAGCAGTATGGAGATGGTGGAGTATTTGTACGAGATGCAGTTCGCAGCTATGCTTCAGATGTCAAGGCGGGTTCGTTCCCAGATGAAGATCACACTTACTAGGAGAGTTGTATGAAAAAATTTGTAATTATATGGGGTTTTGTCGTGGCGATGCTCATCAATGGATGTCTGGCAGTATCACCCAATGAAGGTTCGGAAGATTTCATGAATAGTGCCATCATCACGAGCAGTGTCAAGGCTCGACTGGCAAACGCTTCAGGTCTAGAGACACTTAGCTTCACCGTAGAGACGCTCAATGGCACAGTACTATTGAGTGGCTTTGCACAGACACAAGAGCAGAAAGATGCAGCAGGCAGAGTGGCTGACAATACAGAGGGTGTCCAGAGAGTGATCAACCATATAGTGGTGCAGTAGATAGTGGAACGGATGGTCGAGATAGAGAAATTTGATAGCGAAGCCTCTTATGAGGTGACACTTCGCCCTAGTAGCTGGGATGAGTATATAGGTCAACCAAAAATCAAGAGGAACCTCAAAGTATTTATAGAAGCTAGCAGAAGGAGAGATGAGGCACTAGATCATATCCTCTTCTTTGGACCGCCAGGACTTGGCAAGACTACACTAGCCAACATCATATCTACTCAGATGAGTGCCAATATCAAAACTACAGCTGCACCTATGATAGAGAAGTCAGGTGACTTAGCAGCACTTCTCACCAACATAGAAGAGGGGGATATACTCTTCATAGATGAGATTCACCGTATGAGTTCTGCTATAGAGGAGATACTCTATCCTGCCATGGAGGATTTCAGGTTAGATATCATCATAGGTAGTGGACCAGCAGCACAGACGGTCAAGATAGATTTGCCGAGATTTACACTCATAGGTGCGACTACTAGAGCTGGTATGCTGTCCAATCCCCTCAGAGAGAGGTTTGGTATGCATTTTAGGATGCAGTTTTATACCACCGAAGAGCTGACTATCATAGTAGAAAAAGCCTCCCACAAGCTCCAGAAACCCGCACTCAATGATGCTGCACATGAGATAGCCAAGAGAAGTCGAGGTACACCAAGGATAGCACTTAGGCTACTGAAGAGAGTGAGAGATTTTGCAGAGGTAGCAGATAAAGATACTATAGAGCTAGATATCACGAAGTATGCACTAGATGAGCTAGGTGTCAATGAGATAGGTTTCGATGAACAAGATATACAACTGCTAGAGCTACTAGTGAGTGCTAGAGGTAGACCTATGGGGCTAAGTACTATAGGGGCGGCGATTAGTGAAGATGAGGGTACGATAGAGGATGTGCTAGAGCCATATCTGCTAGCCAATGGATATATAGAGAGGACTGCTAGAGGACGCATAGCTACGCAGAAGAGCTACGAACACTTCAGATTGACCTCTCCACAAGAAGAAAAAGAGAAGGATGGACTGTTTGAATAAAACAAATGTGAGTGTCATTTTCATACTATTTGCTTTGGCTATATGGGGTGCATACTCTATATATGAGCCATTTTTGCTCTCTATGATAGTAGCTATGCTATTGACTATGGCTACTTACAATTTGACAAAGAAGCTGACAAAGAAGCTGAGATCAAGGAAACTAAGCTCATTACTTATGACCATCTTTTTGATAGCTATCATATTTGCCCCTACCATATATGTGACGACTGTCGGTGTAGAGTATGCTACACATATAGATAAACCACTACTCAAAAAAGCAATACACTCATTGGATGAGATGCTACAACACATCCCATATTTTGGTGACAAGATTCGTCAAAACTTTAATGAAACCGAGATACTCGCCTCTATACAAAAATCGGCTTACTATCTCACCTCACTAGGTAGTGCAGGGATTGGATTTGTCAAAAATATGCTCTTTGTAGTGCTTTTTTACTTCATCATCAACTTATATGGTGATCGTATATTTGAGCTGATTCGTGCTATGTTACCTGTCTCTAGGATAAAGTCAGCAAAGATGATACATGAGATATCGTCCACTATGGAGGTAGTGTTTTACTCTACCATTGCTACGGCTCTACTAGAGGGGCTACTGTTTGGCATCTTTATAGCTAGTTTTGGATTTGATGGGGTTTTACTAGGCATTATATATGGATTTTCATCCCTCATCCCTGTGATAGGTGGTGCATTGGTCTGGGTGCCGATATCTCTCTATGCTTGGAGTCAGATAGATGCTCATACTGCTTGGGTCATCATGCTATACTCTGTCATCATGATATCTATCATAGCAGATACTTTTGTCAAACCTGTCATCATCAAAGTGATCAAAGAGGATATGCTAAACAATAGTAATGATATCAATGAACTAGCTATATTTTTCTCCATAGTGGCAGGTATGAGTAGTTATGGCATATGGGGTATGATATTAGGTCCTGCCATCACATCATTCCTTATAGGTATGACTAGAGTATACATAGAGTACAACAAAAGCAATACCCAATCAAATAGTGGGTCATTTAACTAATTATTTATAACTTTTAGCTATAATCGAATGAGAGAAAGAAAGGAGTATCAGTTCATGGTCACAAATCCAACACTCTTGTATGTCGAGGACGAAGCTGGTATCAGAGATCAATTGAGTAGATTTTTGGGCTACTTCTCTAGTGAGCTATATTTAGCAGAAAATGGCGAAGATGGGTTAGAATTATATAAAAAGCATCTGCCTGACATAGTAGTATCTGATATCAAAATGCCGAAGATGAACGGCATAGAGATGGCAAAAGCAATAAAAGCAATAAACCCCAAACAACACATAGTATTTACCACAGCTCACAGCGAAAGCGGATTTTTCATGGATGCGATAGATCTGCAAGTAGATGGATATATACTCAAGCCTATAAATCTAGACCACTTAGAAGAGAAGCTAGAGAAGATCAAGGAGCATTTGAATCTCAAGAGGTATTACGAGAAGCATCAAGAAGAGTTGCAGCGAAAAGTATATATAGATGACCTCACGCAGATATATAATCGTACATATTTTGAAGAGCGATTTGCTAAAGAGATATCGAGATATCAGAGAGAGAAGACACCGCTATCTCTTGTATTTATGGATATTGACAAATTTAAAGACCTCAATGACAACTATGGACATCAAGTGGGTGACGAAGTACTCAAAGAGTTGACATCTCTACTGAGTGACAATATCAGACAGATAGATACTTTCGCTAGATGGGGTGGCGAAGAGTTCGCTATCATACAGCCAAATACACTGTTGGAAAACTCGAAAAAAGTGGCAGAGCATCTGAGAAAAATCATAAAAAATCATACATTTTGTGATGACTTAACTGTGACATGTAGCTTTGGCGTAGCAACATTCAAAGATACAGATACCCAAGAGGATTTGATGAAAAGAGCCGATGAAGCACTCTATAGAGCCAAAAATGCTGGTAGAGACAGAGTAGAGACAGAGTAGATGAATATAAGCAGAGTCTTTATAGGATTGGTCGTCATATTTGCTATGTTGGCATTTGCATCATATAAATATGGAGAGTCCAAGGAGATAAATTTTGATGAAAAGATGATCCTCAATGATGCTAAAAATGCATATGAAAAAGATATCATGTTTCGCAAATGGATCTCTATGCATGGTGGAGTATATGTGCCTATCACGCCAAAGACTCAGCCAAACAAATACTTGACAAAGGTAAAAAACAGAGATGTCAACACTACCAATGGCATGCATTTGACCCTCATGAATCCAGCATATGCACTGAGGCAATTCATGGAAGAATTTAAAGGGTCATATGGTGACAAAGGTAAAATCACTAGCCTTAAGCTTATCAATCCAGACAATGCACCTGATAAGTTCGAGCAAGAGGCATTGATCAAATTCAAGAACAACAGTAATATGCAAGAGTACTACAAAAAAGTCATCATGGATGATGGCAAAGTGAGTTTTAGATATGTCAAACCATTGATCATAGAAAAATCTTGCCTCAAATGTCATGCCGAACAAGGATACAAAGTAGGTGAGTCGAAGGGAGCCATATCTATCATCATACCTATGGAGAGATATGATGATTTTCTCTATAGATCGCTATCATATCTAAAGATAATTCATCTCTTTACCCTCTTTTTTGGTATACTCTTTTTGTATCTGACATACATCTATCTTAAACAATCTCAACTCAAAGAAGACAAGCTCAGTAGGCAAATCAATGAAGTGTACAGTATATTCAATAGTGGAAATATCGTACTTTTTAGATGGAACAATGACGAGCATTGGAGCATAGACTATGTTTCCGACAATGTTTATGGACTTTTAGGGTATACCAAAGATGAGTTTATGAACAATAAAGTAGCATACGCTTCACTAATCGACAAAAGGGATATAGAGCAAGTGACACAAGAGGTCGCAGATGCTTCAGAAAATGGCATAGTCAACTTCGCACATAAGCCATATAGGGTCAAAACAAAGGGTGGCGACACTCTATGGGTCAATGATTCCTCTCAAATACTCAGAGACAAAGATGGCAACATAGAATATTTTGTAGGATATATACAGAATGCAACACAGCTGAAACAGTATGAGTTGGATATTCAAAATGAAAAAGAGAGATTTAGGTTGGCTATAGATGGATCAAATGATGGTCTATGGGATTGGAATCCACAGACAAATGATGTATGGTACTCCCCTAGATGGAAATCAATGCTAGGGTACAAAGATAGTGAATTGAAAAATCGCCATGATGAGTGGATAAGCAGGATACACCCCGATGATTATGAAAATACATTTGAGAGAATACAAGCACACATAGACGGCAAAACAGAAGTCTACGAGAGTGAACACAGGATCAAACACAAAGATGGTCACTGGGTATGGGTACTAGATAGAGGGAAGGTTCGCACAGATGATCATGGTATAGCTCAAAGATTTGTAGGGTTTCATACTGATATCACACAGAAAAAAAATCAAGAAGAGATATTGCAGCTCAAGATCAAAGAGGCGCTAGAGGAAAATACCAGACAGCTCCAAACCCTACAACAACAGAGCAAAATGGCAAGCATGGGTGAGATGATAGGTGCAATAGCTCATCAATGGAGACAACCACTCAATGAGCTAGGGCTAAGTATCCAAAATTTAAAATATGACTATAAGGCAGGTGTAGTAGATAAAGATTTTATTGATAACTTTATAGAGTACAACAAAAAAACTATAATGTTTATGAGCAATACCATAGATGATTTCAGAAGTTTTTTCAGGGTAGACAAAGAGAAGAAGAAGTTTAATGTCATGGAGACTACACAAGCAGTAGTATCTATGCAATCTGCTCAGCTAAGTAGTCTAAACATCACTACAAATATCACTGGGGATAGCTTCGATCACATAGGCTATCAGAGTGAGTATCAGCAAGTTGTACTAAATATTGTCAACAATGCCAAGGATGCCTTAGTTGACAATAATATAGAAAATCCTACTATATCCATAGCTATATCAATATGCTCTAATCTTGATAAAAACAATCAATGTTGCAAAGTTGTCATATCAGATAATGCAGGTGGTATACCAGAGGATGTCATCAATAGGATCTTTGAGCCATACTACACTACCAAAGAGCAAGGGAAAGGTACAGGCATGGGTCTATATATGTCCAAGATGATCATAGAAGAAAATATGGGTGGCAAGCTAATGGTAGAAAATATCCATGGCGGAGCAAGCTTCACTATCAACTTCAAAGAGAAGATATAAATATATTGTTAAAATTTGTATGGCATAACAATTTAGCTACTCTATCTATTTCCACTATTTGGATATATAGAAACGATACAGTTAGGGGACATTGGTTTTTGTGAGCGAAGCGAATGAAACCTGTGTCCCCGAACAGTGATCGTTCGCCCTCGGCTGCATAAACCACAGGAAGCTCCAAAAAGTAAGACCCATACAATAGATTTTATCTATCTCTCCCTATATTAGCTTCGCTGGCTATATGCAATAGAGCATCATGCATATCAAAATATGCTATCATAAACTCAAACAACATCCTCCAAAATATCTCCATAGATAGAAAGGAGATGATCATAGCAAGATAAAATAGATATCTATATCTCTTTCGTATATCTATCTCATAATCCATAGAGAACTTAGCTCTAAGCCACAAGTAGAAGAGATAAGCAAAGAGGGGCATCACTACTGCACCCATATAGTAGAGGATTATGAGTAGGTCAGGAGTGATAAATGAGCGAAAAGTTAAAAAATCCCACATAGTACAGTCACTAAAATAGTGTATACTCCTCTTTGATTTGGTTGAGTATGCTTCTATCTAGCGTATAGACAAAAGCGTAGTTGAAGTGAACACTTTTGAGAGTCTCCCTCACATCCTCTTCTGTCTCGAACCATATAGGACGAGTGATATTTTCTACCTTGACCTTGGGTGGTGTGAGTACTATGCTTTTGACCCAAGTACCATTGAACTTGACATACTCTCTAGCTTGATTGATATCTTTGAGATTGTCTGCAAATATCACTACTCTATCACTCTTGGCTGAGCTAGCTCTGTTGAGATCGCCATCTATAAATACAGGTACGAAGTGTTTGGTATATCTGATACGATCTAGTGAGTATGGCAGATCTTGCACATCGCACAGCTCTACAACTCTCAACAGATAATCCAAATGAAACGGTATCAACTCTCTATCTTGATAGACATAGTTGCCTATCTTGAATGTAGATCTAAATAGTGTATCATTGACAGGGTAGCCTTGTGCCTCTTTGGTGAGTCTCTTGATATCTGGCTTGATATGCTTCATCAATATCTCATTGGTTCCTACAAATAGCTTCTGTGGTGAGTTGAGTATCTGTTCAAATGCCTTTCTCCACTCACTAGATATGAACGAGATATTACTCTTTTGCAGTAGTATCATTTTGAGAAAACTGTTTTCATGTTCACTCAGCAAAAAGAAATCAGCCTCCTTTTCGAGTATCACATACCTGAGTAGTTTAAATGCTGCATCTTGTATGGAGTGTACCTTTATCCACGCTATCTCAGGATCTTTGATAGTGATAGTCTCGTCATCATATATGATAGCATATGCTCCATTCTCCAAGGCACTATCTATCTCACTGCTATCCGAAGAGATGAAGAGATCACCATGCTCTATCTTGGAGTGAAACACAGAAGCACCCTCTATAGCATTGATAGTTGGTTCGTTTTGTAGAGTGCCGTCTGTCAGATTAATAAGTGCATCAATAGTCATAATCAACCTATATCCGTGCCGTTTGCTTTGAGTGTCTCTGGTCGGATTAACGACAGTCCACTACTATCTTTGGCGGCCAACAACATACCTTCACTCTTCATACCCATCAGCTTGGCTGGCTTTAGATTGGCTACTACACACACTTGAGTGCCTACTAGCGACTCAGCACTATACCACTCTTTGATCCCTGCCACTACTTGTCGTGGAGTCTCTTCGCCTATATCTACTTGGAGTAGGAGAAGCTTCTTGCTCTTGGCGACCTCCTCAGCCTCCACTACAGTACCTATCTTGAGTGAAGTTTGGAAAAATTGATCTATACCTATAAGTGCGATACCCTCATCTGACTCTTTTGCCTTCTCATCTTTTTTTGATTTTTTTGTATCTTTTGGCTTCTTCTCTTCTGGCTCTACATGTGCTAGTAGAGTCTCCTCTATACGAGGAAAGAGAGGCGGTATCTTCTCTATAGTAAACTCATCTACTACATCATCACCTGTTATATATCTACTCCAGCTATCGTGAGATATCTCAAATCCAAGTGCTGATGATATCTTGGGTGAGATTTGGGGCATGATAGGGTATAACATGATGGATACTTTGGCTAAGATAGTAGCGATGAGTCCGTTGAGTGCCATAGCCTCCTCTTCTCTGCCCTCTTTCATCATAGCCCATGGCTGATATTTATCTATAGCTTTATTGGCTACACTGAGTGGTCTCCATAGCTCTTCGAGATATCTATGAAGTTGCATCTCAAAGACGAATGGCTCTAGTTTGGCTATGGAGTCATTGACCTCATCTAGCTCAGTTTGGTAATACTCTGATACCTTGCTACTGTCCACCCTACCCTCAAAATATTTACCGCTCATGCCTATGAGGCGATTGAGCAGGTTGCCTAGGTCGTTACCTAGATCTGAATTGATACGATCTATGAGAGCTTTCTGTGAGAAATCACCATCTCCGCCGAAAGGAACCTCTCTAAGCATAAAGTATCTAAAGTTATCTAGTCCATAAGCATCTGCCACCTCTTTGGGATTGACTACATTCCCTTTGGATTTGCTCATCTTTGCACCATCTCTAGTCCACCATCCGTGAGCTGCTATATGTTTAGGTAGAGGCATATCGAGACTCATCAAAAATGCAGGCCAATAGATAGCATGAAAACGGAGTATATCTTTGCCTATGAGATGTACCCTCGCTGGCCAGTAGTCGATATCTGACTCATCTGTGCCGTACCCTAGAGCTGTGAGGTAATTCATGAGAGCATCCAACCATACATACATCACATGTTTTGGGTCATTTAGTTCAGCTGGTAGCTTCACACCCCAATCAAAGCTAGTACGAGTGATAGAGAGATCATCTAATCCACCCTCTACAAATCGTATCACTTCGTTTCTCTTACTCTTTGGGAGTATACAGTCTGGATTGGACTCATACCACTCTAGCAGTCTATCTTGATACTCCGATAGCCTAAAGAAGTAGCTCTCCTCCTCTACTACTGTCGTACTCCTACCACACTCTGGACAAAATTCATCATCAACTAGCTGTGTTTTTGGAAAAAAGGTTTCGCATGAGATGCAGTAATGACCCTTATATACATCCTTATATATATCACCATTCTCTTTCATTTTTAGAAATGCTTTTTGCACTCCTAGCTTATGATCTGCGTCAGTAGTACGGATAAATTTATCATATGAGATATCAAAATCATCCCATAGTGTTTTGAAGGTCGCAGCTATCTCATCGGCATACTCCTGAGGTGTTTTACCTCTATCTAGTGCTGAATGTTCTATCTTTTGTCCATGTTCATCAGTACCTGTCAAAAAGAAGGTATCCAGACCACTCATTCGTGAGTATCTCGCTAGTGTATCAGCTATGATAGTAGTATAGGCATGACCTATGTGTGCTATGTCGTTGACATAGTATATCGGTGTGGTTATGTAGGCTTTTTTGCATGACATAGTAGTATATTCCTTAAACAGATGAGTTTTTGGTTTGTATGACCTTGTTTGAGGATAGATTATACCTAAAGATTGCTGTACAATTAGGTAGTTAGACCCGCGTCTTCTTGATATTTTGCGACTTTTTTCTTTTTGCTAGCATAGAGTAAAAGTGCATATCTGATGCATGACCTCATAGTGAAACAAGTTTACCACAAATCTAAAACTCTATCTTTTGCAAAAATTGTTTTGACGATTGTTAAAAAAATGACAAAACAACAGATATAGATCCCTACCCTAGCCTGTCGAAAAACACTCAAATAAGCTCATATCTCATTCCTTATTTTTGGATGATAAAAATGGTATGGGTCTAACAATTAGGGGACATTGGTTTCGTGAGCGAAGCGAACGGAAGCTGTGTCCTCGTATAGAAATTGTTCGACCTCTGCTGAGATATAACGGTGTTGCAGTATAGCCGAGGTCAGGTTATTCATAATGCATTCCGCTACGCTCCACGCATCACAAATCACCAGACCCCTACCGTTTCTATATATCCAAATAGTGGAAATAGATAGGGTTGGTTATGGTTCTTTTTCGACAGGCTATCCCTACCCCTACCATCTGATATTTATATCGTTGGGTTACTCGCCAAAGCTAATACCAAGATGACGAGCTGTCTTGAACTCATCGCTCTCCCGTGTTACTTGCTTTCTCTTGTGTGCCATCGTCTCTAGTGGGGTGGCTTGTAGTCTGTTTTTGACTATAGAGATGGTATTGCCATAATTTTCATTTTCTATCAAATCAGCGGCAAAAGCACCAAAATTTGTAGCCAATATTCTATCTAGTGCCGAAGGAGTACCTCCCCTTTGTGTATGTCCAGGGACAGTGACGCGAGTATCAAATCCTAGTTTTTGATTGATCTGTTCGGCCAATCTATAAGATACTGTATGGTACTTCATATTCAATCTATGCTTTTCAAACTCTCGCTTTTTCATTTGAGCCTCTTTGATGGTTTTGGCACCCTCAGCAATAGCTATGATAGAAAAGTTTTTACCATTTCTCTGCCGACTCTTCAATGCTTCGTAGATACCATCTAGCGAATAGGGAACTTCAGGTATCAAGATAATATCAGCACCACCTGCAAGTCCTGCATAGAGGGTCAGCCAACCAGCTTTATTGCCCATCAGCTCAACAATCATCACTCTATCATGCGAAGATGCTGTTGTGTGGATCTTGTCAATGACATCCGTCGCTATATCGACCGCAGAGTGGAAACCAAAAGTATACTCAGTACCATAGATATCATTGTCTATAGTCTTTGGCAGAGCGATCACATTCAAGCCCTCTTCACGCAATAGATTGGCATTTTTATGTGTCCCATTGCCACCGAGTGTTACCAGACAATCCAGCCTCATCCGATTGTAGTTGTCAACCATATTGGCAACTTTATCTATACCATCTTCTCCAATCGTCCTCATATCTCTGTAGGGGGTTCGTTTTGATCCCAATATGGTTCCACCTAGTGTTAAGATACCAGAAAATCAGACTTTATCATCTCATAGTAATCGCCATCTATCAAACCCCTATAGCCATTGTGAATACCAACAAATTCACAATCAAACATGGCATAAGAGGATTTTGCAAGTCCACGAATGGCAGCATTGAGTCCTGGACAGTCACCACCACTAGTTAAGATACCGATACGCTTTTTCATTTTTTCCCTTTGTTTTTTCAAATTATATATATTTTATCACTTATGAT
>WFMX01000281.1 GCA_015488875.1 Campylobacterota bacterium
CAAAGATACAATAGCATCTCAAAGAAGTAGTGAACTATTTGCTTCAATTAGTGAAGATGATAAAATGAAGTTTTTTGCCTTGCAAGGTAAACGAAAAGAGGATAAAGAGTTTTGGGCATATGACACTACATCTATATCTAGTTATTCAGAGCAGTTGTGTCAAGTACAATATGGACACAACAAAGAGAGTGACCCTTTAGCACAACTCAACCTTGCTATTGTATTTGGTGCATCCTCTAATCTACCATTCTACTATCGTAAACTAGCAGGTAATATACCTGATAGTAAAACCATCAAGCGACTTCTTGTTGATTTGGATGATTTAGGCTTCACTAAAGTAAAGCTAGTGATGGATAGAGGCTTCTATAGTAAAGAGAATATCAATGCCCTATACAAAGAGCATAAGAAGTTTCTCATCTCAGCTAAGAACTCTTTGAAGTTCATTCGAGATAACTTAGAACTCATCTATGATGGTTTCCGCTCTTATGATACCTACAGTCCTGAATATGAGCTATACTCTCATACAGTACAGACTAACTGGCAATATGAACAGGATAGACCATACAAAGGAGATAGACTCAAGAGTGATAAGCGAATCTATATACACTACTATTACAATATCGACAGAGCAGCAGAGGATGAAAAAGCATTTGACAGAAAACTCATAGGACTAAGAGATGAGATACTTAGTGGCAATCGTCTCTCTAAGCACGAAACACTCTATACAAAATATTTCACTATCAAACAGACTCCAAAAAGAGGTATACAGATAGAGGTCAAAGAGGATGCAGTAGCTACTGCAAAAAGATACTATGGTTTCTTTGTGCTTGTCAGTAATGAAAAGATGGATAGTATCACTGCTCTTGAGATCTATCGCAATAAGGATGTTGTTGAGAAAGCTTTTGGTAATCTAAAAGAGAGATTGAGTATGCGTAGAATGCTAGTCTCATCTGAAGCAAGTCTTGATGGTAAGCTATTTGTTCAGTTTGTTGCATTAATCTATCTCTCTTATATAAAGAAGAGAATGCAAGATAAAAAGCTATATCGAAAATATACACTACAAACACTCTTAGACAAACTTGATGTGATTGAATGCTTTGAACGACCTAATCATAAAGCACAGGTGGGTGAGATACTAGAGAAGCAGAAGGATATCTATAGGGCATTTGATATTGAGGTGCCATCCTCGTTATGAGTTGGGTGGGAATGGAGGATATTACTACTGACGAAGCTTTTGAAGAGAGGTTGGTTGGCAACTCTATTGCTTGAAATATTATATGATTTGTAGTGTAATATACCTACAAAAAGATACAAATTGAAGAAAGCTATCAATATTCGCATGAAGTAAGTTTATTGGAGACAATAGCAATCACCCCCTCTACATATCCAAAGGACTTTTGACTTTCTCCCTATTCATCTCAGCCACAACATGCGTATATACCATCGTAGTCTCCACACTCTTATGACCCAACAACTCTTGGATAGTTCTAATGTCAATCCCATTTTGAAGCAGATGAGTAGCATAAGAGTGTCTAAAGATATGCGAAGTGACTCGTTTATGGATACCTGCTTTTTGTGAGGCTTGTTTGATATTGCGACTCAAAGTTTTTTCATGAACATGGTGGCGGCGTACTCCTTCACCTTTAGGGTCTTTTGGTAGATTACGCATAGGAAATAGATACTGCCATTTGGTCTCAAACTTAGCATTTGGATATTTTTTCTCTAATGCATAAGGTAGATACACTGTTCCATAGCCATCTGCTATATCTTTTTTGTGAAGCTCTTCAACTATATCTACTTGTACTTTCAATCTATCTTTTATCTTTTGTGGGAGAGGTAGAGTTCTATCTTTTAAACTTTTACTATTCCAGATATAGACTTTATCAAATCCAAAATCTATATCTTTGAGTCTGATGTTTAAAGCCTCATTCATTCGCAACCCACATCCATACATAAGGTATACAATAAGCTGATAAATACCTGTCAAATTTCCTATGACTCTATCGACTTCTTCTTTAGTCAAGACTACAGGTATATGCTTTCTCTCCTTTGCTCTCAAAGCTTGTATATTCCACTCACTCATATCAACACCCAAAATCTCTTTATATAGAAAAAGTATCGCTGAAAAGGCTTGATTTTGTGTAGATGGAGAGACTCTGTTTTCCACAGCTTGCCAAGTAAGAAATTGCTCTATTTCCATTTTGCCCATATCTTTAGGATGTCGCTTATTATGAAAAACAATATAGCGTTTTATCCACCCTATATATGATTGTTCAGTTTTGATACTATAGTGTTTTAACCGCATCTTATCTCGTACAATATCAAGTAATTTTTTCTCTTGCATAATAATCTCCTTAAAATAGTAGGACATTTTATCCTATTTCTCATTATTTTTACGAATAGAGAACACTTTGTCTATAAGTTACTAAATTTCCTTAAAAAAGGACAATATGTAATTTTTATTATTTTAGAATATTTAACTGACCTTACGCACTATCTTATAAAATAAGAAAATTGTCCTTTTTATAAGCTTGACGCTACCAAACAATAGGGCAAATTATCCAATTGATTCTATTTTGTGGCGTTTGACTGCTTCAAACTTACGAAGTTAAGTAGGGTCAGATATTTAATATAGAATGTAATAAAATAGTATATATATGATCAGTAGGACACTATTCATATCTTTTTATTATTGATACTTAAGGATGATAGGTATATAATGCTCTCTAATAACTAGTTATATGAAGCCTGTCGGCAAGAATCCCACTAATTCCATCACAAAATGACATACTTTTAACTCAAATCAGTAGAATATGCTATAAATTCTGTATGTGCAAGATACAAGAACCATCACAGATAGATAAAGATTATAAACCTAAATATGAGATGCAAGATATATTCAAACTCTATGGGGATGATTATATAGCTAGACATACACTCAATTCTATGCAACTCAAAGCCATAAGAGATATATCTGAGTGTAGAACATCTGTTTTAGGATACAACGCTAAAGAGTGTAGTGATTGTAAAAACATAGAGTTTGCATATAACTCTTGTCGTAATAGAAACTGTCCTAAGTGCCAAGGAGATAAGCGATATGATTGGATAGAGAAACGACTTAAAACTACTCTTGATACTCCCTACTACCATAC
>WFMX01000282.1 GCA_015488875.1 Campylobacterota bacterium
GAGCCACTGCGGAGACTGTTTAGCATGTAGAGGTATCCACTGCTATATTTGTATACGCCAGGGACTTGATATAGCGTAGCACCACCAGGGTATCCATACGCTGTGACTGTGGCTACTTTGGGTGGATTGTATAGACTAGACAGACTTATGGTTCGTCCACCTACGGGCTGTGATAGCTTGATGATGCCAAAGTCTTGTGAGAAGTCAGAGTTTTTACGCCATCCATCTGGAATGAAAAATGCTTTTGCTTTATAGTGTACTTTAGATGTCTCAGGTGATGGGAAGTACTGCATGTCTGTATGTATCACTCCATACATCGCTAGGCAGTGACCAGCTGTCACTAGTATGTCTGGACTATCCACCAATGATGCAGAGCAGGCTCGTGGCGATCCCTTGTGCTTAAAGTAAAGTCGTCCTGATGCAGGTAGAGTGCGGTGTGTGATATTTGTCTTGGTGGGTGTTGCTCTTGTCGACTTGATGGTAGCGTTGCCCTCTACTGTCATGTTGTCGTCCAAAGCTGTATCCCTGTGACCAAACTCATCACCCAAACTCTTCATTTCATCCTCTGTCACCTTGGTCGGCATAGTAAATGATGTGTTGTTGATATCTGTAGTGACATTGGAGTCATCAGGTCTAAAGATATATGGTATAGGCTGAGGTATTATCTGCTGCCTCTCGCTGATGGTGATGTTGCTTTCGTTGCCATCTATGGATCTCGTGACCACCCTCTTTTGATAGACATATTCATCTTGTGGGTTATAGATCATGCCAGCAGTATGCTCTACTACAAAAGCTTCACCCGCCATAGAGAGCGAGCTAGCTATCGCCAGCAGAGCCAATACCGTGCCACTATAAACTTTGATCATGATAATCTCCTTTTTGATCTCAAAATAGTATAATTTTATATTATATCATTATTGTGACATTAAGTAAACCCAACAATATTATAGATTTCTTTGGCTATAATAACATCATGAAACAGATAATATCTACGATAATAGCTATCTCACTGCTACTAATAATGGGTTTCTATAGCCTCAAAGCATACAATAGTGCCAAGTCATATGAGACGATATCTCAAATCATAGTAGATAGGCACAATGTAAAAAAGCTGGGTACTGATAAACTAAAAAAGATCGGTGATATACTCTCACTAGGGCTATATGATGGATACAAGAAAACTATCAGTGAAGAAAGAGAGCTTCTCACTACGCAAAAGTTTTATAAAAATAGGGCTATAGGGTACACCATATACTCCATAGGAGCTTCAGCACTATTGCTACTACTCTATTTTGTGATGGATATCAGACTCTTCACTATATCCATAACACTCTCGGCTCTTATGTCGCTCTTTGGTGGTCTACTGATGCCTATTATGATGATGAGTATACATAAAGAGGTTGAGTATCTAGGTGATGTAGTGCTGAGTATGGAGTCCAAGGGAGTCTGGGGATCTATAGTCAAGCTTTTTGATATACATGATTATGTAGTGGGTGGTGCTTTGCTACTATTTTCCATAGTGATCCCTCTCTCTAAAAATATATCTATACTCTTTGTGGCTACTTTCGTAAAAAACAAAAAACTCCACCCCATCATACACTTTTTCAAGCTTCTGGGCAAATGGTCTATGGCTGATGTCTTTGTAGTGGCTACATTTTTGGTCTACCTATCTGGAAGTAGAGGCGACATGAGCAGGGCAGAGATAGAGGTGGGCTTCTACTTCTTTTTGGCGTATGTGATATTGTCTATGGTGGCTAGCCTGAGTGCCGACAAGATGTTGAGGAGCGTGGATTAGGGTAGTCTCAGGAGAACTCTACAGGATCCATATCTATCTCTATGGCTCTTGTGTTGACACTATGCAGTGCTTTGAGCAGTGCTGTTCTCGTTTTTGATCGTAGCAATATATGGTATCTATATCTATTGGCTATCTTTTCTATAGGGGCTTTGCCATCACCCACTATCTCTATCTCTGCACATTTTCTCAGCTTCTCCACAGTCTTGCTACACAAATCCATAGCTTTAACATTATCTTTGTGAGAGATAAGCACTCTAGCTAGTGACACAAATGGCGGATAATTCCCCTCTCTAAATAGCAACTCTTCATCCAAAAATTTACTATAGTCATCAAGATATGGAACGAAGCTCTCCTTATGGTTTGTCTGGACAATGACAGTAGACTCTTTAGCTCTACCTGAACGACCTGCTATCTGAAGCAGTAGACTCATCGCCCTCTCTCTGGCACGATAGTCTGCCAAACCCAATATGTAGTCAAGTCCCAATATCACGCTGAGTGTAATGTTGGCATAGTCATGCCCCTTGCTCAACATCTGCGTACCGAGGAGCAGATGACTCTCTTGATCTTCAAATCTTTTAAGGGCATCTCTGAGCTTTTTAGCAGTGGTGATGCTATCTTTGTCAAATTGTTCGATAACCATAGATGGTATATGGGCTTGGACTATCTCTTTCGCCTCTACAGTTCCCATCCTCTCACTTTTTAGCGGATGATAGCCACAGTGAGTACACTTATCTATGATCTGCTCTGTAAATCCACAATAGTGACACTTTAGATGTCTATTGTATCTATGTAGAGCCATGCCTACAGAGCAGTATGGGCAGATATGAGTCTTGCCACAGCTTTCACAATAAAGATATTTGAAGTTGCCACGAGTTGGCAAAAACATAAGAGACTGCTCACCTCGTTCATAGTTTTTGCGTAACACCTCTACGATATTTATGCTTAGTGTTTGACCTCCGAGGAAGTGATATCTCTTTTTAGCTTCTATGTATGGTTTATCTAGTCTGATGGCATCATACTTGAAGTAGCTACCGACACTAGGTGTGGCACTAGCTAGCACTACCTTGGCATCCATCTTGTCGCCTATGAGCAGTGCTACATCTCTGGCATGGTATCTAGGTCTCGTCATGGCTTTATAGCTGTCGTCATGCTCCTCATCTACTATGATGAGTCCTATATTTTTGAGAGGTGCAAATAGTGCAGATCTTGCTCCTGCTATGATATCTATCTTGCCACGATATATATCCTCTATGATTTGCGATCTCTTTTTTGCAGTCAACTTAGAGTGCCACATCGCCATCCTGTCACCGAAGTAGACCCTAAGCCTCTTCTCCATCTGTGGCGTGAGAGATATCTCTGGCATCAAAAAAATAGAGCTTTTGCCCTCTCGCGACATCGCAATCATCATAGATATAAATATCTCCGTCTTGCCAGAACCAGTCACACCAAACAGTAACGAACGACTCTTATTCATGAGCTTTGTATATGCCCCTTGCTGTATTTTTGAGAGTTTAGGTGGAGTTGTCGCCTCGTTGTATGGTTCTCTATCCTCTTTGATATCTCTGCTATATGGGGTAAATAGTGCTATAGCTTCACCTAGAGATGAGAAGTAGTATTGAGATATAAATCTGCTCAACTCCAACTGCTTTTGGGTGTAGTAGAGAGGAGTGATAGAGTGGATAGCAAGCGTATCAAAGGTTGGCTCCTCAACCCTCTCCACTAC
>WFMX01000283.1 GCA_015488875.1 Campylobacterota bacterium
CGTAGATCTTTGTCTCTCTTCTGGGATATTTTGACCTTGCTATCCTCTATCCATTTAGCTCTCTTTGTGAGTATCCTCTCTATCACTTTTTGGCTCACTCTTGGTGACTTGACGATGAGCTGACCATCATCGTCAAAACTGAGATAGATATATTTTAGCCTTGGATTTATTATGTGAGTATAGCTCGGTATGGATAGAGTTTTTGCACCCATTATAGTTTGGCTACTATATCATTTGGGCTTATGGATTGTAACTTTTCGCTACTCATTGGTTTTCTCTCGCCTACTTTGTTGTACAGATATCCCTCTACCGCTATGCCTCTCTCCCATCTGATCTCAATCTTTGTGATACCCGTAGGATAAAACTCTCTATATATCCCTTCGACTTTACCATTTCTAAAGGTGATCTCTTTATTGAGTAGACCATCTTTGTAGTATCTGCTCATTCCATCTAGTTTGCCATGTTTGTAGTCTTCCTCTTTTATGAGCATCGCAGAACTATTGTACTTTTGTTGTAGTCCATGTAGTCTGCCATGTACATATTTGCTAGCACTCTGCAATATGGCTCCATCGGGATAGTAGATATGTTCAGAACCATTCTTTTTGCCATTTTTGTAGCTAGTGGCTGACTTGATGGTGCCATCTTCATAGAATTTTTTGATAGTCTCGCTCTTTGCATGCATAATAGTCGTCACTATCATCATGATGGATATTAGATACTTCACTCTTGACTCCTTACTGTTTTTGATGATAACTATACTACAGAAAGTATAAAACCATCATAATAACAGAGAGAAGAGAGATCAATAACTCCCTTTTCTTCTCAGTACAGTATCTACAGTCTTCATCAAAATGATGGTATCCATATCTATGGACCAATTACGGACATACCACACATCAAGTTGCACCCTCTCGCTATACTCTATATCGTTTCGTCCGCTCACTTGCCATAGACCTGTGATGCCAGGGTTTACCGCAGAGAAGTAGTGGAAGAACTCGCCATACTTCTCTATCTCTGATTCCACTATGGGGCGTGGTCCCACTAGTGACATTTCACCTTTGAGTACATTGTATAGCTGTGGCAACTCATCTAGTGATGTCTTTCGCAAAAAATCACCTATGGGCGTGATGCGTGGGTCGTCTTTGAGCTTATGCTCTCTCTCCCACTCGATCTTGATATCTTCGTCACTCTCTAGCAACCTATCCAATATCTCTTTCGCATCTACCTTCATGGTACGAAATTTATATATAAAAAAAGGTTTACCTCCCTTTCCTATCCTCTCCTGCTTGAAGATAGGATTTGCTCTACTTATGATCAATATAGATAGATATACCACAAAGAGTATAGGGAGGAGGAGTATCGTGATGATAAGTGCCATCGTAAAATCAAAGCTATTTTTGATAGCCTTGTCAAGTGGGTGAAGGAGATTGTTTTTGATACTAAATGCGACACCCTTTTGCGATACAGAGCCGATGATTTCAGCATTGACTAGAGGCACTTTGTTTAGCTTTGGTAGTACTAGTAATCTATTAAACTTCTGCTGTAGAGCTTCGAGCCAATAAAAAGTCTCATCCATCGTGGCGGACTCTACTGCCACTACGACAGCATAGTGATCTGCACTACTCTCTATATCCGATATAGTCTTAGGCAGATCATCAGTACTGGTGACTAGTATCACTCTATCTATCGCAAATCCAAAGTTCTCCTCCTCTCCAAACCACGCCTTTATCTTCTCTAAACCTTTCTCGTCACATATGACTACTAGCTTCTCTTGGAGCCACTGGTATTTGAGTATCTTTTTCTTTACTAGATATATCTCTATAGGGAGTAGTAGGTTGAGCAGAAAATATGAGATGACTATAAACCTAGAATAATCCTCTCCATGCTTGGATATGAAGAGTATAGAAAATATAGCGATGATGGCTATACTATCTGCTTTTACGATCTTGAGTGACTCTGTAGAGCTTGCTGTGCGGTTGCCAAATAGCCCAAAGAGTAGGAATGAGATGGTATATACGGCAAGGAACCAAAAGTATCTCGTGAGTGGGTGAGATGATATGTCGGTTATATAGTGCGTAGCTATCGTATGTGCTATAAGTAGGTTGATAAATAGAAAAAAGATATATACCGAAGCCATACTTATAAAATAACGCATTTTATGAATCTCTCCTCTTTTTTGATATCATTCTGCCTATCATATCTATCCCCTTTTTTGGAAGATTTTCACCCTCTAGGTTGACTACACTCACTTCTGCGACTTTGAGTTTGTTTTTCTGTAACCATACATTTAACAGCCTCTCGCCCAAAAATCCAAAGAGCCTCTTTTGGTAATCATCCCTATCGGATATATCTATCTTGTTCTCTAGCATCGACAATATCCCAAAGAGCCATTTACAATAGGAGTCAAAGTGATAGTGAGACATGATAAACATGTTGTAGAGGTATAGACTCCTCTGCTTCATCACTTTGTCAAAAGAGTCACTATATTCAGGTGATATCTCCTCTATGGTCTCTTTGAGCATCTCTATATCTTCTATATGGTGAGCATGTTTGTAGTGTGAGTAGACACTCTCTATATAATAGTTCCTCTTTTTGGGCAATATGATGTCATATGAAGAGAGTAGCTTTTTTATCTTCTCCTCACCCAATATCCTAATATCTCCAAAATCGCTTTCGCCACTAAAATATCTACGGTAGTGAACTAGACCTATATATTCTACACTCTCAGCAAAACTATTTTGCCATGCCCAATAGAGTGCGGTCAATTCACAAAATGAGCCATTTTTGTTGGATATATTTCTACCAAAATCATCTCGCAGATAACCCAATGATGACTCCCTAAGTGCGGCTCCCACCTCTATGGGGAAGTATATATCACTCTTAGGAAAATCATATAGCTTGTGTGTAGCTACCAATAGCTTGACATACTTTTGACTCATTTATAGCTCCTTATTTGTTCAGCAACATGGTTATGATAGGCTTAGCTAGCTTTAGTGCCTTGCCTCTGTGTGATATAGTTGCTTTGGTCTCATTGTCTAGCTCGCCTAGAGTCTCTTTGTATCCCTCAGGCACAAAGATAGGGTCGTACCCAAAGCCAGCATCTCCACGACTCTCGTCTATCACATCGCCATGCATCCAGCCATGTACTACGCACTCTCCATATCTACTCACTATCGCAATGGCAGCGGTATAGTATGCTTTTGTTGATTTTAACTTTTTTGCCCTTACACTCTCTATAAGTTTGTTAAGATTGTCTTCATCTGTAGCATTTTCTCCTGCATATCGCGCAGAATATATGCCAGGTGCATCATCTAGCACAGGTAGTGATATTCCACTATCGTCAGATATCACTAGATAATCCTCGCCAAGCTTCTCATATATGGTTCTTGCTTTGATGAGTGCATTTTGTGCAAATGTATCTCCATCTTCAACTATCTCAAACTCCCCTAGCAGCTCGCCAAAGCCCACTATCTCATCTTCGCACATCTCTCTAAATTCACGAATTTTGCCCTTATTTCCAGTAGCCAAAACGATTTTCATTTGTTATTAACCTTTTTGATATATAATAAGACAAATTTTATCGTATTTAAGGTATCAATATGTTTAAACAAATATTACCCCTAAGTTCCATAGTGGCACTTAGATTTTTCGGACTCTTTATA
>WFMX01000284.1 GCA_015488875.1 Campylobacterota bacterium
TTATAATGGTGTTACACATTGTTTACCTCATGTACCTAAAATTGTAATTGTATCATCAATTTCTGTAAGTAGATTAAAACTCTATCAACTAATATGTAATTGACATACTTTCATGGGCTTTTGATTGGGCATGTCCCCCAAGCACTTAACAATTAGGAGAAGTTAAGAATTTTTAAAGAAAACAGACTGAAGTATCAAGAAACACCCAATAGGTAAATATTGAGTAAACAAATACCTTTTGATAGATAAGCAAATGATACAGAAAAACGGCATATCTCCTAACCAAAAAAACACCAATAAATTTAAATATTATAAGATACATACAAAGCCGAGGAGAAGCATAAGCATAATATCGGATCAATATGTCTAGCGAGATGGGTAGTTTTGTTTTTTGGAGATGTCTAACGCCTAATCCCTATAGTATCATGCTATAATTACAATAAACAAAATCAAAGAGGTAAAATATGAAGAAAACATTTCAACTACTACAAGAGAATAAAAAACCAGAGAGAGTTGTAGAGGCGATCAAGCATGAGATCAGAAAGTATATGAAGCGAGAGAGGGGCAAGAAATTGCCAGATGGTGCTGACTATTGGGAGCTAGAGTGTCGTTTTGGGCGAGACAGTAATGGAGCAGAGTCTATAGTCAGCAAAGAGATTACTGCGGCATTAGATGGTGCATTTGCAGAGGATTGGTCGCACTGCTATATCGAGATCATCGCAAAAGCAACGAAGAGGAGAGAGCCACCTGTGCTAGAGGCAATGCCGTTGGATTAAGATACCTCCCAAAACAATTCTACCTACTTGGGGATGTGGTAGTTTTGTTCTCGTGTACTTCCTGAGACGAACTAAGATTCCGTTAAAGCCATCGTTCCCAATCAATGTTGCGAGATCTCTACTTTGCCCTTTGTGTTGATAGAGATGAACTTATGACAACTCCAATAACGAGTTGTCTGAACCATATGGAGATATGACGCATCCTAGCGTATCGTCGCATATCCACTCTTTTTCATTTACCGTATATCCAAACTCATACGAGTCGCCAGTCGCCAATACTTTGGTGAGATAGAACTCTCCACTCTTTTTGCGTTTCATTGGTTCACTTTTCCAATCGTTCCAAGCACCTGATAAGTTGGCACTCTCTATGCCGTCTAAGGGTAGCGTAAATGTCACCCAAGCCTTTTTGCCTTTGTTTGTGATCTTGACCATAACTGTACATCCTTGATACTTAATAGACCCAAATTATCCACTAGTAGAATAAGTTTGGGTAAAAATTTTGTCGCATTATACCCAAAATATCTTCTAACCTCGTATTTCTAAGAAATTTTTGGTCGATATATCGTCCCAAGGTTTATTTAAGTTACTAAATGCCTCATAACTCTTCAATACTCTCTTGAAATCATCACTCTTTTTGCTCTCATCTTGCAATACATCAGCTAATGCCTCTTTGGCTTTTGCCATCATATCATCTGGGAATGTCTTGATCTCTACTACACCTTTGAGTTCCTGTAGTGCTATGGCATTCTTGTATCTAAATTCACAGAGCATGTTGCCTGTCATCTCCTCTGCGGCTGCTGTGATGATAGCTTGATGTTCACTACTGAGCTTGTTCCATCTATGTCTATTGAGTGTAATCTCAAGTATGGAGCCTGGCTCATGCCACCCTGTGTAGTAGTATGGTGCTGCTTTCTCGAAGCCCATGATCTTGTCTAGGTATGGGCCCACCCATTCTGTAGCGTCTATAGTCCCTCTCTCTAGCGATGTATAGATCTCACCTGCTGGTAGTAAAATAGGGTTTACACCGAGTCTTTTGAGTACTTCACCACCCAAGCCAGGTATACGCATCTTGAGACCTTGGAGGTCATCTACACTCTTGATCTCTTTTTTGAACCATCCGCCCATTTGAGGACCTGTAGTTCCACCTATGAGTGGATATAGATCAAACTTGGCATATAGCTCTCTCCATAGCTCGTATCCACCACCAAACTTCAGCCAAGTTATCATCTCCTCACTCGTGAGTCCCAACGGCATACCGCCAAATATAGAGAATGCAGAGTTCTTGCCTTTCCAATAGTAGACACCAGAGTGAAAAGCATCTATCTGTGCGGCTGAAGTGGCATCAAAGACTTGAAGGGCAGGTACTAGTATATTTTTGGGGTATACTTTGATATCGAGTGACCCCCCACTAAGCTCTCTACATCTATCGGCAAAGCTATCTACACCTGTACCCATGATAGGGAAGTGTGCTGGCCACGATGTAGCTAGTTTGAGTTTGACCTTTTTAGCCCTATTGATGTTGATAGATTTTTTATCCTCTCCTCTGTGACATCCTGATATAGCAAGTGCCGTAGCTCCTATGGCTGTAGTGGTCATAAAGTCTCTTCTCTTCACCGCAATCTCCTTGGGTTGGTTTGATCCCATAAGTATACCAAAATATATCTTGTCAATACTCCTGATTTGCTAATGCCACATTTTTGAACAGAAAAAATCTCTATATCATGGTAAAATAGGCTATCTAGGAACTACACAAGAATAAAATTACCAAATCCAAGGAAGTAGATATGAGCCAAACTATACAGAGTAGTCACTTTTCGCTTGTCAAAGGCAAAGAGCTAAAGGGGGATGATTTTGTCATGGTCAAGTCCTTTGACCATCTCACTGTAGCGGTAGTGTGTGATGGTGTAGGATCTGCCATCGAAGGTGCTGATGCTGCCAAGAGAACTACACTACAGCTCATGAATAGCTTCAAGACAAAACCAAATAGCTGGAGTGTCCAAAAATCTATAGATAGCTTCATCACATCTATCAATAGAGTCCTGTATCAAGAGTCTATTCTCAGCTATGAGAGACCTGAGATAGTAACTACTCTCACTATAGTAGTGATCGATGGTGATAGACTCTATGGAGCCAATGTCGGTGATAGTAGGGTCTACCTGCATCGCGATGGAAGGTTGGTACAGCTATCCCACGATCACTCTATGGATGAAGAGGGGTATGAGAATGTTTTGACAGATGCCATAGGGCTGCAGGAGAGTGTCACGCCATACTATTTTGAAAATCAGATAGAGAGGGGCGATCGTATACTATTGTGTAGTGATGGTCTATACAATGAGATAAGTGACAAACTCATAGAGGAGCATATCACGCAGGGTGCATACGGACTAGTGAAGCTAGCTAGTAAACTATGCGACAATGATCTACCCGACGACACTACAGCGGCTGTACTAGAGGTAAAAGATATACCGATCACCTGTGCCCTCAAAAAGCAAAATCTGATCATAGCAGATAAATATAGTACAGGAGAGGTGATAGATGGCTATAGACTCATAGAGCCACTCATCCAAAACAGACGAACTTGGAGTGTAGAGAAAAAAGGGGTAAACTATGTCATGAAGTTTGCACCTGTAGAGGTGAAGGATGATGAGTTTTTCCTAGATATGTTTGTCAGGGAGGCTTGGAATGCTACACGACTAAAGGCGGGTTTCTTCCCCAAAGCTGTCATACCCAAAAAGAGAACTCACCGATACTACATCATGAAACAACTAGAGGGCATAGAGCTAAAGAAACATATCTCAAAGAGAGTATTGACTACTGAGGATGCTACATCCATGGCAAAGATGCTCCTAAAAGCTGGTCAATATCTCGTAAAGTATGATCTGGTACATGGAGACATCAAGCCTGAAAATATCATGATGAGAGATAGAAACGATAAGCATTACTTCAAGCTGATAGATTTCGGCTCCATCATAGAACTGTATGCTACAGATTCTCGTGCAGGGACACCTAGCTATCTAGCTCCAGAGAGATTTGTAGGTACAGCTATCAACGAATCTACAGAGATATTTGCCATAGGTGTCACCCTCTATGAGTCTCTGACAAAGAGATATCCATATGGAGAGATAGAACCATTTCAGTCACCTACATTTAAAGCAGCTAAGTTGCCATCAAAATATAACCGAAATATACCAGATTGGCTAGATAGTATCATCATGAGATCTATAGCCATCAAGCCTGAAGAGAGATACCAAAATTACTCAGAGATGCTATATGATGTAGAAAATCCAACTAGAGTAAAGCCATACTTTGACAAGAGCAAACCGCTTATACAGAGAGATCCTCTGAAGTTTTTCAAAGTAGGTTTTTATATAGAGTTTTATATATTAATGGGTCTTTTTTTCTATTGGTTTGTCAATTGATATGCTTTGGACTGTGTATAATGTATTGCATGTGGACAGAAGACAACAGTGATCCTATGTGACAATTGAGAGAAGTCAACTAGGAGCAAAAGGAGTAGTATATTTGCTATCCACACTTCCCTGGAGCACACTTCATCCCACCGCATTTGCCCTCTAGCTTGCTCTTGATACTACCGCTCTGCATGAGCTCTATGTTCTCTTGTGTCTCTAATGGATGTACTATAAACTGATATGATTTATATAGTGTAAATATACCATATAGTATCACTAGCATAGATGATAGCTTCATCATAGTACCTCGTATGGAACCCTGCTGTAGATATCTAGTAATACTGCCTAAAAAGAAGAGAGCAGGTATAGTAGCGAGTCCGAATGTAGCCATGACTATAGCACCCCATAGAGGACTAGCAGTACTAGCAGCAAATACAGCAAATGAGTATACCAAGCCACAAGGTATGATACCATTGAGCATACCAAGCATAAAAAAGCTAGTCAAAGAGCTACTAGATATAAGTCTCCTAAATGTATCACGATACCATTCGTATTTGGATATAGATACCTCAGCGGAGTTGAGAAATCGAAACTTACCCAAGAGTGACAATCCTGCTAAAACCATCAATAGACCAGTTATCAGAAAGAGTATACCCTTTGTGGTGGGCGTGAAAGCGATAGCCTGTCCCAATATACCAAACATCGCACCCAAGATGGCATAAGTACTGACTCGCCCAAAATTGTAGGCTAAGTGGTATATGGTTTGACTACTCCAAGATGATTTTGGGTCGATCTTGGCTGAGCTATATGCGACTACTATGCCTCCACACATACCTATACAGTGTCCCAAGCTACCCAAAAATGCAGTGCCAAATATAAATAGTAAATCTATGTTGTTCATGATAAATTGCTGTCTTTCGTCCTGGATTTTAATAGAGTCTTCAGAAGCTTTGGTCTTATATTCTATTATTTGTCGTAATGTCATTGAAACTATAGTGTTGTTTTGTTAAAATAATGTTAATTGTTCCAAAAAGGTGACAAAAAAGGCAAACAGATGTTTAGAAAAATAAAACGAAATATACTAAAAATGTTTCGTGAATTGCTAGTGTATCACAATAAATCTTTAGAGTTTCGTGCGAAGACATTGACTCTTATCATAGCACTAGATGACAAGATCAACCCTTGCGAAGAGGAGATGCTCAAAAGGGTAGCACATGAGATATACAGAGATGATGATGGACGAGCAGACCTACTCATAGATACAGTAGGTGAGTATTTTCAAAAGATTCAGACAAAAAATGGACTAAACTATGAGCATCTCATCACAAATGTAGAGAAGGACATCAAAGATCATAGACGATATGCAAAAAAGATAGATATGGATAGACTGAGACTCTTTGGAGAGTGTCTACATGATGAAGATGACAAGATATTTCATCAGCGAATGTTGGATTTTTTAGAGAATTTGAAGGATGAGTATGGAACTGTTTAGATTTATAATTTTTGGTAAGGTGCAGAGAGTATACTATCGCAAATTTGTATCACAGGCATTGATGAGAAAACAGGTACGAGGGTATATCAGAAACTTAGCCGATGGCACGGTAGAGGTGGTAGCTGAGTCGATAGATGACGATATTGATGATATTTTGCAAGTATTGCGTGATGGGTCGCCACAGTCGAAAGTAGACAATATAGTCTATGAGGCTATAGATAGTAGCGATCTTGTGTATGATGGCTTTGAGATAAGATAGAGGAGTGCTATATGAGTAGTGGATGGGGATGTCAACATTTGACAACCAATGGAGATGAAAAGGAGTGGTGCAGACTATTGAGTCACAAGTGCGACCCAGGCTGTAAAGGGTGCGTACTATATGGCATGGGCTACTTCTCTCAAGAAAATACACCATCAAATCAAGCTTTCGAGAAGCGACAAGCAAAAAAGAGAAGCGATGATCCGTTAGGCGGTAGGTAACTCAAGTTAGTTTTTCGATGCAGACAAAAGGACAAAAGTGAAAAAACTTATAATATTTGATATGGACGGTACTTTGGTAGATAGCTCGCAAACCATAGCCAATGCCATCAACCATGTACGCAATCATATAGGACTAGCACCTATGAATTCCAAAAAGATCATAGACAATATAAATGACCAAGATATCGACCCTGCTCAGTTTTTTTATGAGACCGACCACTTCGAGGGAGACCATGAGGTTTGGTTTTCTGAATACTATACACTTCACCACAAAGAGGAGTTGAGGCTATATGATGGCATCAAGGAGATGTTGGAAAGATTGATGCATGATGGCTTCAAACTAGCTGTAGCTACCAATGCCTACAGAAACTCCACCGTAGAGTCACTTACATATCTAGGGATATATCACCTCTTTGATACTATATCATGCTATGATGATGTCAAGAGAGGCAAGCCAGATCCTGATATGTTGTTAGAGATATTGGATATACTTGATATATCGGCAGAAGAAGCGATATTCGTA
>WFMX01000285.1 GCA_015488875.1 Campylobacterota bacterium
GCGAAGTTCAGTATCAAAAAGGTCTTTGACTATGCTATATTTGATATATTCAAAGACTTTTCCAAACCACTCTTTTGGGGGCTTCTAGCTGGTGCACTCATCACGACTCTGATCCCACAAAACCTAAGTGACTTCTTGAACGAGCATAGATATCTGAGCTATGGTATCATCCTCTTGATATCCATGCCACTCTACATATGTGCCACCGCATCTTTGCCACTTGCTGCATCTCTGATAGCTAGTGGATTGAGTGGGGGAGCGGCCTTCATACTGCTGAGTGCTGGTCCTGCTACCAATAGTGTGACTATGGGTGTAGTGCTACAGACTCTAGGCAAGAGGGCTTTGATCATCTATCTAGGTGTGATAGGGGTACTTAGTATCCTATTTGGATATATATTTGATATCTATTTCCCCAACTCATTGAATTCTATGGCCATGGGTAGTGGAGAAGAGTTTCATCTAATTCATCAAATATCAGCTGTTGTGATGCTGGGCTTCATAGCCTACTTTTTCATACAAGATATCAAAAAAAGAAGAGCTTCGTCTACGAGTATATCATGAATAAGCTGACCTCGGCTGTCGAAAAAATCCAATTTAGCTACTCTATCTGTTCCCACTATTTGGATATATAGAAACGATACAGTTAGGGGACATTGGTTTTGTGAGCGAAGCGAATAAGACCTGTGTCCCCGCATAGTGATCGTTCGCCCTCGACTGCAACACGGACATATCTCAGCCGAGGTTACAACGATACACTTCGCTTCGCTACACATATCATTATAAGAGAGATGAGAGGGTAGTTTTCATGAAATGCAAAACTATATCTATTTGTATCCTCTTTTTAAATATATTTAGATAGAATACAACTAAAATTTTTTTACAAAGGGACACATTTGCTATTTAATGTTGTTGAAATCCAAAAAATCCTTCCACATCGCTACCCCTTTCTACTAGTAGATAGGATCACAGAGCTAGAGCATGGCAAATCTATAGAGGGGTACAAAAATGTCTCCATATCTGAGCCTGTTTTTCAAGGGCATTTTCCAGATCACCCTATCTACCCTGGTGTTATGATCATAGAGGGTATGGCACAAGTGGGTGGCGTGCTAGCATTTCAGAGTCTTCCCGAAGAGGAGCAAGCGAATATAGATCAGAAAGTCGTATACTTCATGAGTATTGACAAGGCAAAATTTAGAGCACCAGTCACCCCAGGTGACAAGCTAGTCTATAGACTGAATGTCATCAAGAACAAAGGTCCAGTATGGCAACTAGATGCCAAAGCTTTCGTAGATGACAAAGTGGTCGCACAAGCAGAACTCAAAGCAATGATAGTCGATAAATAAGGAACTCTAAACTTATGCAAAATATTCACCCCACTTCTATAGTAGAGGATGGAGCATCTATAGCTGATGATGTCAAGATAGGTCCATTCTGTTATATCAGAAAAGATGTGACGATAGATAGTGGCACAATTATCGACTCGCATGTCTCTATAGAGGGAGATACCTCTGTAGGCAAAAACAATCACATATTTGCCCACTGTGCCATAGGAAGTATACCCCAAGATTTGAAATATGCTGGTGAGCCTGTGAAGCTTGTGATAGGTGACAACAACACCATCAGAGAGTTTGCACAGATCAATCCAGGCACAAAGGGTGGCGGTAGTGTCACTGCCATAGGGGATAACAATCTCATAATGGGACATATACATATAGGTCACGATGTACAGATATCAAACAACTGCATATTGGCAAATGGCGTAGCTTTGGCAGGTCATGTAGAGTTGGGCGATTTTGTGGTGATCGGTGGATTGAGTGCTGTGCATCAATTTTGCAAGATTGGTGACTACGCTATGCTAGGTGGTGCAAGTGCCTTGTCACAAGATCTACCACCATACTGTATAGCAGAAGGAAATCGTGCTATTGTTAGAGGATTGAACCTAGTGGGTCTCAGGAGACTTATAGATAGAGGGAGTATAGATATACTAAAAAGTGCATATAGAGAACTATTTGAAAAGGGTAAACCAATACAAGATGTAGCTGATAAGTTACAGAGTCAAAGTGACTCTGACATCATCCAAAAACTTACAAATTTTATAAAAAATTCCAAACGAGGTATACCGTTTGCAAGGAAAACAAATGTCTAAAAAATCATGTAGCTTCTGCTCCGTAGCAGAGAGTGAACAAAATCCACTGATAGCAGGTAGCAATGCATATATATGTTCAAATTGTGTCATATCTGCTTATAAAATATTATATGGTGAGGAGGAAGTGCCTGATACTGTAGAGTTCGATGAAGAGCTACTGTCACCTAAAGAGATCAAGCATATGCTTGATGATTATGTCATAGGTCAAGATAGTGCCAAAAAGACTCTAAGTGTAGCAGTGTACAACCATTACAAGAGGATATACAAAGATATAGAGAGTGATGATACACAGATATCTAAGTCAAATATCCTACTTTTGGGTCCTACGGGAAGTGGCAAAACTCTGCTAGCTCAAACAATAGCAAGATTTTTGAATGTTCCTATAGCTATAGCAGATGCTACCAATCTCACAGAGGCTGGTTATGTAGGTGAGGATGTCGAAAATATCTTGACCAAGCTTCTACAGGCTGCTGATGGTGATGTGAAGAGAGCTGAGCAGGGGATAGTATTTATAGATGAAGTGGACAAGGTAGCTAGGATGGGTGAAAATCGTTCTATTACCAGAGATGTATCAGGTGAGGGAGTACAGCAAGCTCTTCTCAAGATCATAGAAGGCTCTGTAGTCAACATACCACCAAAAGGCGGAAGAAAACATCCAAACCAAGATTTTCTTCAGATAGATACATCGAATGTCCTCTTTATATGTGGAGGTGCATTTGATGGTCTCAACGATATCATCAAGAGACGATTGGGTAGTAACACTCTAGGTTTTGGTCAAACCAAAAGAACCAAAAAAGAGGAAGAAGATATGCTTTATCTCGTAGAGTCTAGCGATCTAGTATCTTTTGGTCTCATACCAGAGCTTATCGGTAGACTACATGTGCATGCTACTCTAAATCAGATAACTATAGAGGATATGGTCAAGATATTGGTAGAACCCAAAAACTCGCTCATCAGACAGTATCAAAAGCTCTTTGAGATAGATGGTGCTATCTTGACATTCGAGCAAGAGGCACTAGAGATGATAGCACAAAGAGCTATAGATAGAAAAACTGGTGCTAGGGGATTGAGGTCTATCATGGAGGAGATTTTGTTAGATATCATGTATGAGCTACCAGAGTTGGCAGACTATGAGATAGTCATCACGCCTGAGGTCATAGAGACAGGTGAAAAACCTATATATATAAAAAATAAAAAAAGTGCGTAAGGAATAGAGATGTTTAAAAATATAATGGGGGCTTTTTCAAATGATCTAGCTATAGATCTAGGTACTGCGAATACTCTCGTCCTGATAAAAGGACAGGGGATAAGTATCAATGAGCCATCCGTCGTAGCTATACAGGTAGATAGACATGGTCAAGAGAAGATACTAGCAGTAGGTCAAGAGGCGAAGGATATGGTAGGAAAAACTCCTGGCAATATAAAAGCCATAAGACCTATGAAAGATGGTGTCATAGCAGACTTCAATGTCACTGAGATGATGATACGATATTTTATAGAGAAGTCTCACAAGAGAAAAAAGTTTTTTAGCCCTAGAATCATCATATGTGTTCCTTATGGATTGACGCAAGTAGAGAGAAAAGCGGTCAAAGAGTCTGCACTAAATGCAGGTGCAAGATATGTCTATCTCATAGAAGAGCCTATGGCGGCTGCTATAGGTGCAGGATTGCCTATACGAGACCCAAATGGTAACCTAGTAGTAGATATCGGTGGTGGTACTACAGAGATAGGTGTCATATCATTGGGTGGACTAGTTCTTAGTAAATCTATCCGTGTTGCTGGAGATAGATTGGATGCTTCTATCGCGAGTTATATCAGGAAAAACTTCAACCTACTCATCGGCGATAGAGTGGCAGAGGAGCTAAAGATCAAGGTGGGAACTGCCATACAGCTAGACGAGGAGTTGGTCACCATCGTGAGAGGTAGAGACCAAGTGGAAGGCACGCTAGGTTCTGTCGATATTACTAGTGAACATATAAGAGAGGCTATGAAAGAGCCTATTCGTGAGATAGGTGAAGCACTCAAAAGAGTACTAGAAGAGACTCCACCTGATTTGGCTGGTGATATAGTAGACAACGGCATAGTGTTGACAGGTGGTGGTGCGTTGATCAGGGGATTGGATCAATATCTTGCAGATCTTGTGAAGCTACCTGTATATGTAGCTGATGACCCACTTCTAGCCGTAGCAAAAGGCACAGGCAGGGCGTTGGACGAGATAGATCTACTACAACAAACGGCTTATGAAGACTAAATATCTCATAGTTAGCCTTTTTTTGCTTGTGGTGACTATCATCATTACTAGAAATGATGATAGGCTTATAGACACTCTCCTCTCTATAGTGAACCCTGTCAAGCAGACATATACCAATATCAGGAGAGACATAGAAGGCAAAAGTCAAAGCTATGTATATCAAAAAGAGAGTATAGAGAGGTTGACAAAAGAGAATAAATTTCTTCGTAAACGACTACTAGAACAAAAACACTACATCCAACAAGTAAAAGATTTATACAGGATCATACCATCACTCGAAAAAATACCAAGACGAAGCGTAGACATAGTACAAACCATATCATATGTAAAGCTAAATAGCTTCAGTCAAGTCATACTCACAAAACCGACTAGCCTAGACAATAATGATAGTAAAAGATTGTATGGACTGATACAAGGAGATGTAGTAGCAGGCGTAGCAAAGGTTTACAATCATAACCTATATGGCTCACTTGTCTCCAATGAAAAGTGTAGATTTTCTGTCTTTGTGGGAGAGAAGAGAGCGGCAGGTATAGCGATGGGTATAAAATCTAACGAGATGTATGTCAAGTTCATACCAAAATGGGCAGATATCAAAAAAGGCGACAAAGTGGTCACGAGTGGATTGGATACGATCTTTTTTGCCAATATACCTGTAGGAGAGGTGGAGAGTGTAGAGGTGGAGAGTAGCTACAAGATAGCATATATCAAAGCATACGCTGATGTACTGAAGCCTGACTACTTCTATCTCATTAAAGACCCATCTGTCACGCTTACGACAGCATTTGATGGTGTGGTAGTCACTAGTCACAAGGGCAGTGACGAGGAGAGCAGAGAAGCGAACAAGACAGTGAACAATATGTTTGATCCATCTATCTCTAGCATACCATCGGTTATCACCAATGAGCCTGAGAGTATCAGTCAAACTACCACCGAAAAGATAGATCCTGAACAAGAGATGCCACCTAGTGAAGTGTCACACAAAAATCCAAAGATCATCAAAGCAAAAAAGCATAGACCAAAAGCAGATAATTTAGATATCTTTTGATCTAATCAAAGCAACATTTAAACAGCGATAGAGGTGCTCTTGAGTATAATACAAAACTAAAACTCAAGGGTAATTCTACATGCCAAAACGCGAAGATATCAAAACAATTTTACTTATAGGTTCAGGTCCTATCGTCATAGGTCAAGCTTGCGAATTTGACTACTCTGGTACTCAAGCCGCCAAAACACTCAAAGAGCTAGGATATAGAGTCGTACTAATCAACTCAAATCCAGCTACCATCATGACAGATCCAGAATTTGCTCATAGAACATACATAGAGCCAATCACAGAAGATATCATAGAGAAGATTATCAAGAGAGAGAGTGTCGATGCCATACTCCCTACTATGGGTGGTCAAACTGCTCTCAATGTAGCTATGAGCATGCATGAAAAAGGGATGCTCGAAGGCATAGAATTTTTAGGTGCTAAGCCAGAGGCTATCAAGAAGGGCGAAGATCGTCAAGAGTTCAAAGAGGCGATGATCAAGATAGGTATGGATCTACCTATATCTCAATATGCTTACAATATGGATGATGCCTTAGAAGCCGCCAAAAATATAGGCTTTCCACTCATTATCCGTGCATCATACACGCTAGCAGGTGGTGGCTCGGGTGTAGCATACAACATGGATGAGTATAGAGAGATAGTCAAGGGCGGACTAGAGGCTAGTCCCATATCTGAGATACTTATAGAGGAGTCTCTGCTAGGCTGGAAAGAGTACGAGATGGAGGTTATCCGAGACAGAGTAGACAACTGTATCATAGTCTGCTCTATAGAAAACTTCGATCCTATGGGTGTCCATACAGGCGATAGCATCACCATAGCACCAGCACTTACTCTCACCGACAAAGAGTATCAGAGGATGAGAGATGCTTCATTCAAGATACTTAGAGAGGTTGGAGTGGATACAGGTGGGTCAAATGTCCAATTCTCTATAGACCCAGAGAGTGGCAGAATGATAGTGATAGAGATGAACCCTAGAGTGAGTAGGTCATCAGCACTAGCCTCTAAAGCTACGGGGTACCCTATAGCCAAGGTAGCGACACTGCTAGCAGTAGGATATACACTAGATGAGATCACCAATGATATCACAGGTACAGCAGCGTCATTTGAGCCAGTGATAGACTATGTCGTGACTAAGATACCTAGATTTACATTTGAGAAATTCCCTATGGCGGATAGTACTTTGACTACAGCCATGAAGAGTGTAGGGGAGGTGATGAGTATCGGCAGGACATTCAAAGAGTCGTTCCAAAAAGCATTATGTTCACTTGAGACGGGACTTGTAGGCTTTGATCATATAGATTGTGATGATGAGGAGCTTGTGAGGGAGATTAGGCGTTCTAACGAGCAGAGAATGTTGTATATTTACGAAGGTTTGAGGCGAGGTATCACAGTAGATGAGCTTTATGAGTTGTGCAGAGTAGACAAATGGTTCCTCTATCAGCTAGAGGAGCTTGTAGAGTGTGAAAATAGCATGGATATATCGCTCCTCACCAATGATGCAAAACTGAGAAAGATCAAGAGCGATGGCTTCTCTGACGCGATGATAGCAGGTGTCATCAACAAAAAAGAGGCACTATCTCTAAGTGAAAGTGATATATATAGAGCGAGAGAGAAGTTAGGTGTACTACTAGAGTACAATGAAGTAGATACATGCGCAGCTGAATTTAAAGCACTTACGCCATATCTATACTCATCTACCAACATAAGCAAGCTACCCCCAAAGACCATAGAAAATTCTGATGACAAGAAGGTATTGGTGATAGGTGGTGGACCAAATAGGATAGGGCAGGGTATAGAGTTTGATTACTGTTGTGTACATGCAGCATTTGCACTAGAAGATATGGGCATCAAGTCTATAATGTACAACTGTAACCCAGAGACTGTATCTACGGATTACGATACATCAGATATACTCTACTTTGAACCGATAGATTTCGAACATGTCCGCAATGTGATAGAGCTAGAGAAGCCAGATGGTGTCATAGTACACTTCGGAGGTCAGACACCTCTCAAATTGGCGAAAAGCCTCACCGCCATCGGTGCAAACATCTCTGGTACTACAGCAAAGGTGATAGACCTTGCTGAGGATAGAGAGAAGTTCTCTGACTTTATCAACGAGCTAGGGTTGAGACAGCCAGACAATGGCACAGCATTTGCCAAAGATGAAGCGATGGCAATAGCAGGTCGTATCGGATATCCTGTGCTTGTGAGACCTAGCTTTGTGCTAGGTGGGCGAGGTATGCGAACAGTCTACAACGATACTGAGCTTAGAAAATATATGGATGAAGCAGTGAGCGTCTCCAATGATGCACCTGTGCTGATAGATAAGTTCCTAGACAATGCTATAGAGTTGGATGTGGATGCTATATGTGACGGTAAAGATGTATATATAGGCTCAGTGATGCAACATATCGAAGAGGCTGGTATACACTCAGGTGATTCAGCTTGTTCATTGCCACCAGTATCTATATCTGACCAACTGCAAGAGGTAGTGAAGCGGCAGACAGCCGATATAGCTCTAGGTTTGGGTGTAGTAGGACTGCTCAATATACAGTATGCAATACATAGAGATGAGATATATCTCATAGAGGTCAATCCAAGAGCATCAAGAACAGTACCATTTGTATCCAAGGCTACAGGTCTGCCACTAGCGAAGGTGGCAACTAGAGTGATGATACAGGGTGATCTCAGAGAGGCGTTGGCGTATTATGATACATTCAAGATAGTCAACTTCGACAAAGAGATCATGGAGCCAAATCTCAAAAATCATGTAGCGGTCAAAGAGGCAGTATTTCCATTCAATAAACTACCAGGCTCAGATCTCATACTAGGTCCAGAGATGAAATCCACAGGTGAAGTGATGGGTCTATCAGACAATTTTGGTTTGAGCTTTGCCAAGAGTCAAGTAGCGAGTAAAAATGATATACCTTTAGCAGGTACAGTCTTTATATCTCTCACCCAAAGCGACAAGCAGTATGCAGGTGAAGTGGGCAAGATGTTTACTGACCTAGGATTCGAGATTGTTGCCACAGACGGTACTCACAAATCACTCGAAGAGGCTGGCGTGAAGTCGACCAAGGTATTAAAGATATCAGAGGGTCGTCCAAATATAGATGATATGATCAAAAACGAAGAGATAGCACTAGCCATAAATACAAGCGACAACAAATCAAGCAAAGATGACGCAAAGAGTATCAGGCAGTCTGTACTTGCCAACAGTGTCGCATATTTCACCACTATAGCCGCTGCTAAAGCTACAGCATTGGCTATCAAGGAACTCAAAGCGACAGGAGGTTCTCTGGAGCCTAAGGCACTGCAAGATTATCTATCTTGACAGATAATAGAGTATATCTGACGCAGACCGATACTACTATCGGTTTCGTCTCCCAAGATCCTGATAGGCTGACAGAGATCAAGCAGAGACCGCCATGCAAACACTACATAAGAGTCATACCATCACTAAAGAATCTAAAGAGCTACAGCCGAGTACCACAAAGATACAAAAACCATATCAGAAGATCGAAGCTCTCTACCTTTGTACTCCCCAATGGCGACTCATACCGTATCATCAGAGATAGAGAGCATCTCAAACTCATAGATAGGCTAGGGTGGGCATACACTACCTCTGCCAATTTAAGCGGTGGAGAGTATGATGTGGATTTCGCGAAAGATGCCGCTGATGTAGTCATAGGTTCTACTGCTCTATATCCGACTAGCTCTACATCAAAACTATTTCAGATAAATAATGTAACCATAAAGAGGCTAAGGTAAGAGTGATGAATACGAAAGATATATGGTCAAATGGACGGCTACGCATAGAGATAGAGGAGAGTGAGATACCTTGGCTGAAGATATTTACTATAGAGAGTTATCGTGAGATGAGTCTAGTACCACGAGAGATCAGGATGGAGATATATGCTCTGCTAGATTTGATAGAGTCTGAGATGCTAAAGTACTACACCCCCACCAAGATCAACATAGCCTCTTTTGGCAACTATCTACCACATGTCCATTGGCATATCATGGCTAGATTTGCAGATGACAGCTACTTCCCTGAGCCTATGTGGGGCAAAAAACAGAGATCATCCAATCTCAAACTACCTAGCTTTGAGATATTTATAGATGGATTATTGGAGAAGATTGAGGATTAGGAGTGAATCACCCCATCGACATAGAGCCATCTTCCATTCTCTTTGAGAAATCTACTCCTCTCTATCATTATAGTGCCAGATATGATAGCTCGAAACGATACGAAAGACTCTACATCACCATCTATCCACTCTACTATCTCTAGTCCATCAAAGCTACTTTGATTTGTAAATATATCTATAGAGCGACTCCACTCATCTATATCGGTAGTATAATCAGGATTATCCATATGGGTAGTCTTTATGATATATCCACTATATCCCAATGCATATGCAGAGTACCTAGAACGCATAAGCTCCAGACTATTTTTGGCTATAGCACCTTTATGGTATTTTGCACAGCACTTTTTATATTTTTTCTTGCTATGGCAAGGGCATGCTGAGTTTGCTGATATCTTTGCGATAGTTGCTCCTTGGGTATCATTCGATTTAGCTATATTATAGTATATTTTTATACAATCCTTGATTTGAAGGTGGCAAGATGTATAGTCTGAATGTGTGATCAGTATCTAGGTTGGGGTTGAAAGTGACAAAATAAAGCATCTTTATTGGTTTTGATAGATATGATAATTTGGGTTATCGTTATTATTGTTTGATGCATCTTATCGTGTTGTTATTATCAGCCTTTTTTAGAAGAATAAATATGAGTTAAAAAGTGGTGGGAGGCAGTGAAAAGTGGAGATTCAACGGCAGCGGTGTGAGTCATTATAATGTCCCCCACTATCCCCTTATAGGTTTTCTAGTTTATGATTATGATTTTCTGCATAAGCATCTAATAAATTTCTTATCATCTTTTGATATTGTGTATGATGTTTTTTAGCTTCTGTTTTAAAAAAATTAACACTTTCCTTTGTTAAAGAGATTGTAACTTTTACATTTTCTTCTTTAAAGATTAGATCTTCTGGTGATGGTAAAAAATCTTGAATGATTTTTATATCTCCAAATTCTTTCTCTGTGTATTTAACTGTTTTGTTCATAAATCTTTTTTCCTTTTCTCCAATATCCTGCACCAAAAATTCTAATCTTATTATCTCTGTAAACAAATCTTACAGTTATAATTTCATTATCAACTTGACCAAAACAAAAATATCTTTTCTCATCTTGGCTATGTTCTAAATCTTGGGCAATAATCCTATTTTCATCTAAAAAGGCATATTGTGCCTTTTCAAAAGAAAGATGATGTTTTTCTTGGTTTGATTTATTTTTATTATCATTCCATTCAAAAGTTGTATTTTTCATGAGGGTAGTTTATCATAAGTTTTATAAAATAGCAATACTTTTATATGTATTTTACTTTGAATGTACCTATAACGACCGAATATAAAAATATTGCTATTTTATAAAACTTATGATAAACTACCCTCATGAAAACTACAACTTTTGAATGGAATGATAATAAAAATAAATCAAACCAAGAAAAACATCATCTTTCTTTTGAAAAGGCACAATATGCCTTTTCAGATGAGAATAGAATTATTGCCCAAGATTTAGAACATAGCCAAGATGAAAAAAGATATTTTTGTTTTGGTCAAGTTGATAATGAAATCATAACTGTAAGATTTGTTTACAGAAATAATAAAATTAGAATTTTTGGTGCAGGATATTGGAGAAAAGGAAAAAAGATTTATGAACAAAACAGTTAAATACACAGAGAAAGAATTTGGAGATATA
>WFMX01000286.1 GCA_015488875.1 Campylobacterota bacterium
CTACTATATGATTTTTAGTTGTATATGAATGTCAGCGGAGCTCGGCTGAGATATGTCGATGTTGCAGTCGAGGGCGAACTATCACTATACGGGGACACAGGTTTCGTTCACTCCGTTCACAAAACCAATGTCCCCTAACTGCAAAACCCAGTAAGCAAAAATCAAGCTTCACTAGAGCAGTGAATTTTCTATATGCGACTCTTTTTTTGCGATGTCCTCTTCTACCTCTATCGTGTTGAGTGCCAAGCAGTTGGGGCATCTCGTGAATGGTATAGGGTATGTCTGTTTACAGCTTTTGCATAGATAGCTAAATATCAAATCTCCATCTTCAAATCCATTCATTCTCGCTGAAGCCAATAGATCTATAGTAAATATGCCACTATTTTGAGATGCTTCGCCTAGATATCCTTTGGCATAGTATATAGTAGATAGGTTTTCATCTCTAGCGATAGTCACTAGGTCTAGTTGTGCATATGGCAAGAACCACAATATATCTAGTATAGAGTGGATGGAGTCTCTGTCTATCAGAGACCAAGCCCTAGCGACATCTAGCCTAAATAGCAGAGAGAGTATAGGTCTGTAGAGTGTAGGCTCCTCGTGGAGTAGGGCTATCGAGAGTTCTATCTTCTCTTGTGGCAATATCTGCTTATCTGAGGATATCTTTTCAAACTCTAGAAACTTCTCTAGCTTTCTAGTCTCCTCTCCCAATATCTGAAGCGGTTCTATAACATCTAATGCTTTATCGTACTCTCTCATCATCTCATATACTATGCCTAGCTGATACAGCACCTTGGCATTTCGTGGTCTCTTGTGTAGTATCTCGGAAAATATAGCTCTAGCTCTCTCTAAAAAGCCAGCATGCAGATAGGTCTGTCCGAGACTCTCCATGAGTTCACCCTTGTCTATAGGGTTGTTGATGTGTTTGATGAGATATAGATATATGTTGATGGATTTGTGATACTCCCCACTATGCTCAAATGCTTTGGCGAGCAGGGCGAGGGGATTGTACATAGCGTGGTCAAAGGGCATAGTGGTAGTATCCAATGCACACTCTGCACTCTCAAACTTTTCAAGAAATTTTTTGAGTGTACTCTTCTCTTTTTGTTGGCGATATAGACCCCACATATATGTCACTACAGATATCACGAGGCTTAATGATACGATAAGCATGATGCTAAAGAGAGGATCTCTATATGATGGGAGTATACTATCCACTGATATTTCCTGATTTGTGTTTTGTTTTTGTATTATATCTAAGGATTTCTCCATTTTTGCTATAATACGCCATTATGATAGATAACACATCAATAGAATCACTCAAAAACAGCATAGATATAGTAGATGTAGTGGGCAACTACATAGAACTCAGAAAAGCAGGAGCCAACTACAAAGCAAACTGCCCTTTTCATGGAGAGAAGACCCCTAGCTTTGTGGTGAGTCCATCAAAACAGATATACCACTGCTTTGGGTGTGGAGTGGGTGGTGATAGTGTCAAATTCGTCATGGAGATAGAGAAGCTCAACTATCCAGAAGCCATCGAAAAACTAGCCTCTACCTATAACTTCACTCTTCAGTATACCAAAGGAGAGGGTGACTACAACGAGATCAAGAGGGTGCTAGGGGGTATACAGAAGTGGTATCTAAAAAATCTAGATTTCAACGAATATGCCAAAAAGTATCTCCATGATAGAGGTATAAGCAGTAGCTCCATAGAGGCGTTTGAGATAGGGTATGTAGGCAAAAGTAATGAGGTGATAAACTTCCTAAATCAAAATCTACTACCGTTACCAAAAGCCCAAGATGCAGGTCTATTGGCTACAGGTGAAAATGGTGAATATTATGCGAGATTAGTAGAGAGGGTGACATTTCCTATCTACTCATCCAATGGCTCTATAGTTGGGTTTGGTGGCAGAACACTCAGTAATCACCCAGCCAAATATATCAATTCGCCACAAACCAAACTCTTCAACAAATCACGGATACTCTATGGGTATCATAGAGCCAAGGAACATATATATAGTAGCAAGAGGCTCATTGTCTGCGAGGGGTATCTTGATGTGATAATGTTCCATCAAGCTGGCTTCAGGGAGTCGGTAGCTACACTAGGTACGGCTCTCACTACAGAGCATTTACCTTTACTGAGAAAAGGTGAACCGAAGATAATACTAGCATATGATGGTGACAAGGCAGGAGTAGCCGCAGCACTAAAAGCGGCACAGATGCTGAGCGTAGGTGGCTTCGATGGTGGCGTGGTACTCTTCCCTGATGGTCAAGACCCAGCTGATATGATAGCTGCTTCTGATGTGCAAGGTGTAGCAAAGCTACTGAGGGAGTCTAAGCCACTCATACCATTTGTCATAGAGTCTATAGCGACAAGCTATGATCTATCAGATCCTAGGGCGAAGGAGGTCGCATTTGGGGAGGTGAGATCATTTCTAAGCTCACTGAGCCAGATAATGCAGGATGCCTATATACCTATCGCTGCTAGCTATCTACAGCTCGCTCCTACACTCTTCTCAAAGGGTGCAAATCTATCGCAGGTACGCCAAAGCTTTACTCAGAGACGAGAAGATATAGAGCAATTGAGTATATTTAAGACGCTTCTCGCTACACCATCTCTGATAGATGAGCTACTAAATGTAGTCGATATCTCTATGTTCTCGCAAAACCAAGAGATGTTTGAGGCGATACTTAAAGATGATACTAGCCATCCTCTACTTGTAGGGCTATCTATAGATGAGAGCATTTTCCCTATGAAGGAGGAGGAGTTCAAGAAGAGTTTGCTCTGGATGCTTACCAAATATTATACTACTCACTACCAATCCATAGCCAAAGATCCATCATTGTCCTATCAAAAAAAGAGCTTTTTGATGCATAAAATCAAGATGGATATTCTCCCTAGGCTAAAAAAGGGCGAATTAGTGGCTTATGATAGATTGAGTTAGCGATGGCTGAGATGCCCTAAAAATGGTGCTTTACGGGGTTTGCAAAATAAAATATATAAAAAAATTAAATATTTTTGCAAAAAGCCTTGACATTTATGATCTTTTTGTCTATAATTGCACTCCATTTTTAGTTGAATGACTTTAAATGTGATGGTGCTGGTGTAGCTCAGTTGGCTAGAGCAGCTGATTTGTAATCAGCAGGTCGGGGGTTCGAGTCCC
>WFMX01000287.1 GCA_015488875.1 Campylobacterota bacterium
CATATACCTTTACTGAATACTGCTTACCCTTCAATCATCACTCCTCAAAAAAACAATTGTATGATTTTATCTCTTTTCATGTTAAAATTAAATTATTTGTTTTATATTTCAATTTGACACAATAGATAACTTATATTATAATATCAGATACAATGATCTACCCCAAGTAAATATAAGGAGGCAAAAGGTGGATGGAAAGATGAGAGTTACATATACTATATTATGCGAAAGTGATACATACAAAGAGATAGAGCTGAGGGATATATTGGCGAATGAGAAGGTATCTAAAAGTATCAAGAGTGAATTTGCAAAAGGGTTGAGAAATATCGCACTCAGTGCAAATGATAGTATCAACGATAACAGTACAAAGATAATCATAAAAACTCAAAAAGAGTATTTTGAATTTACAGTGAGCAAAAACGATTTCGCTGATCTGCTTGAGCTAGCTGAGGATGATGCTAGGAAAAACAAACGACTCAAAAAGGGCTGCGACGGCATAGAGCTGATAGATATAGTGACAGTTGAGTAGTATTATGATATAATAACTCTATGAAAATATACGCATACAGACATGACCCCATAGAGTTTGACTTTGAACAGACTATAGATAGATTTTTTGTTGAGGAGATACCACTTTTTCACCCTACTGATCGTGGTAATTTCCTGATACTGAAGATAAAGAAGAGAGATATGAGTAGCTGGAAGCTAGTACATGTCATATCAAAGGCTACAGGTCTCAGTGAGAGAGATATAGGATACGCTGGACTCAAAGACAAGAGTGCTACCACTATCCAATACATATCCATACCAAAAAACTCCCAAAGAGAGCTAAAGAACCTCACCACAGAAAAGATAGAGATATTAGAACAGAAATATAGTAAATCACCCATCAAGATAGGTCAACTAAAAGGCAATAAATTTTCTATAGTCCTGAGAAGTGTCACACAAAAAGCAGCAGATGAGATAGATAGAGTATCCAAGCAGATGGAGAGAGATGGCATACCCAATTATTTCGGATATCAGAGATTTGGCGAAGATAGTAGAAGCTATCTACAGGGTAGAGAGATAGCACACAGTGGCAAAAAGCTCAGAGGAGCCAAAGAGAAGTTGCTAGTGGCTTCATATCAGAGTCACCTTTTCAATGGCTGGCTATCCCAACGCATAAAGATATCCAAATCTATAGCATCCAACTCCATAAAAGATGCTACCTTAGAGCTAGAGTATCCAGAGGCACTAGTCAAGGTGTTGGCTAAGCAACCACAGTTTTTCAAGCTTTTTTTAGGTGATGCAGTCTCTTCATATCCTTATGGTAAGTCACAATTTGTCAAGGATATGCACTCATCATCCAAGCTATTTGCAGAGCAAAAGATATCACCTACAGGTCTCATATGTGGTTCACACGCACAGAGATCACAGAGTGATGCCTACCATTTGGAAGCCCCTTTCGATGACGAGGAGCTTAGCTCACTCAAAGGTGACAGACGATATGCATGGATATGGCCTAGTAGTGTAGCTAGCAGGTATGACATAGATCTTGCTGAGCTGACTATAGACTTCACACTACCCAAAGGGGCATACGCTACTACATTCCTAGAAGAGATAGGCAAAAAATTACTAAAGCCTATATCGGAGTCCTAGGGTGAACTATGGAGAATGGTACAGTCAACATGCACAAAAACATGGTGATATAGTAAAGAGTCTATCACACCTCTCCGATGAGGAGGTGATGGAGTATTTCGATTTTGACAATATGAAGATCAAACACCCAGACTTCTGTCCCCTCTACCCAAAAGATCAAAAATGTCACGACATGGAGAGCCTCAACTGCTACTTTTGTGCATGTATGCATTTCAGATTTGATGACAACAGCATACGAATAGAGGATGACAAACGAGTATATAGCTATTGTAGCATAGAGTCAAAAAATAGTGCCAAATTCGAGACCAAAGATAGCATACACAACGACTGCTCCAACTGCAAAGTCCCACACAAACCACATGTAATCAAAAAGTACTTTGACAGGGACTGGAGAGTGGTCATGAGAGATTGTGATAGTGGAAAGGGTGACAACTGAGCTATCCTAAAGCCCATATAGGATAAAATCACGCATAAGAAACCGTAGAAGAGTAAAACTATCAATCCTCACAGAAATGGATAGTTTAACTTTTGATAGGTTCCCAACTTAGACAATAGAGAGAAGATTATGTTTGATACACTAACAGATAGTTTTAAAAATGCCATAGGAAAGATTCGTTTTCACGATGATGAGAAATCACTCAAGAAAGCTACACTAGAGCTCAAAAAGTCACTACTCAAAGCAGATGTACACCACAAGGTCGTCAAAGAGCTTATAGCTGTAGTCGAGCGAGAGACAAAAGCCAACGGTATAGGCAAAGACAATTTCCTCAGGTCACTACAAGGGGAGCTTACTAGGATACTCACTGTAGAGGGAAACCAAGGTTTTGTCTTTGCATCCAAGCCACCAACCGTAGTGATGATGATAGGACTACAAGGATCAGGAAAGACCACTACTACAGGTAAATTGGCCAACTTTCTAAAAGAACAAAAGAAGAAGAAGGTACTCATAGTCGCAGCTGACCTACAGAGACTAGCCGCCGTAGAGCAACTCAAGCAGATATCTTCGCAGATAGAGGTGGAGCTAATGGCCGACGAAAGTGCCACACCGACAGATATAGTCAAAACAGCATTGACCAAAGCAAAAAAGGATCTATATGATGTAGTCCTCATAGATACAGCAGGTAGATTGGCGATAGATGATGAGCTAATGGATGAGCTAGCCGAGATCAAAAAGGTAGCTAAACCTGATGAACTCTTCTATGTGGCAGATGCTATGACTGGTCAAGATGCGGTGAGGACTGCCCAGACTTTCAAAGAGAAGATAGGCATCACAGGTGTCATACTGAGCAAATTTGATGGTGACGGCAAGGGTGGTATCGCTCTAGGTTTGGCACAGCAGGTTGGCACACCACTTAGGTTTATAGGTGCTGGCGAAAAGATGCCAGATATAGAGCAGTTTATCCCAGATAGGATAGTTGGTAGATTGATGGGTGCAGGAGATATAGAGTCTCTCGCAGAGAAGACATCCGCAGTCATAGATGAGAAGCAGGCAAAACATTTAACCCAAAAGATAAAAAAGGGTCAATTCAATTTCAACGACTTCCTAGAGCAGATGGAGCAGATGAAGAAGCTAGGATCGATGAAATCCATACTAAGTATGGTGCCTGGTATGAGTGGCATGGCAAAACAGCTAGGCGACATGGATCTCGACAACTCTGACGAGATCAATAGGATAAAGGCTCTCATATCATCTATGACACCAAAAGAGAGATCAAACCCAGATCTACTTACCAACACTAGAAAGAGGAGAATAGCCACAGGTGCAGGACTTGGTCAACAGCAGGTCAACCGTATCTTAAAGCAGTTCAAAAACGCTGCCAAAATGGCAAAAAAACTCTCTGGAAAAGGCGGAATGAAACAGATGCAAGATATGATGCAACAGATGCAAGGTGGCGGATTTCCTAGATAGCCTAGGCAAGAAGTTACCATTAGGGACATTGGTTTTGTAAACAAAACGAA
>WFMX01000288.1 GCA_015488875.1 Campylobacterota bacterium
CCTTTTAGGGTGTATGTTGAGAATGGTTGGCAGGGTGCACACCCAAGTAAAACTTTTATGTCATTTTCTTTGTAATACTTTGTAATGTCAGTTTTTTTTATATCTGCAACATCTGAATGGATAAATTTTGCTTTACAGTTTTCTTCATAAGCATATTGGCATTTATCATCAAAATCAAACCCAGCTTTTATGTTAATACCCGCTTCCTTTAGGCCATATGAAAGACCACCTATTCCACAAAATAAATCAATTGCTGAAATTGTATGCTTCATATAATGGCACCTTCACCTTGAAAATTACACCATATTCTAACATAAAAGTACATTATCCTTAATAAAGTAATGATTTTACTGATGTTATTGTATCTTTGACCAAAAATAGATCTACCTCTACAGACCTATCTCATCAAGCTCTTTGAATTTGAATGCCTCTATGATATCCTCTATCGACTCTTCTTCGCGTCTCACGAGTACCATGATGCCCTCTTCCATGAACTCCATGTAGTTCTCAAATTTGTTTTCCAACACTATGAAGTCTACCCAATCTACATCGGTATTTTTTCTATCCTCCCAAAAAGTTATGGACTTTACACTACCTTCGTCGAAATTGATCAATGCCCACTTTTTGAGACTTGCAAGTGTGGTGATTTTGGATTTTTGTGGATCTTCTCCATCTACTGGTATAAGTATATGCACCTTACAGACCTTTGAGTATCTTTTTTGAGAGTTTTAGTTTCTTGTTGCTCATAGTGTCTATGCCTGCATCAAGTACCTTTTGAGCTATCTCTTTGGCTTGTTTGAGTGAGTGCATTTTGTATGTACCGCACTGATATATGTTTAGCTCTGGTATATCCTTTTGACTCTTGACTTTTAAGACATCTTTCATAGATTTTTCCCAAGCTTTGGCTACTTGTTTTTTGGATGGTGTACCCAATAGTGACATATAAAAACCTGTACGACAGCCCATAGGTGACAAATCTATGATCTCCACATCTTTGCCATTGAGATGATCTCTCATAAAACCTGCAAAGAGATGCTCTAGTGTATGGATACCTTTGACTGACAACTTATCTTTATTTGGTACGCAAAATCTTAGGTCAAATACTGTGATAGGATCTCCTGATGGAGTCTTCATCTTTTTTGCTTCTCTGACTGCTGGTGCATTCATCCGTGTGTGGTCTACTGTAAAACTATCTAATAGTGGCATTTTTATTCCTTTTTTGTGATTATAGCGAGATTTTTGGAGAAGTTACATCTTTTTTGCAAAATTATCAGCCATTATCCAAAGTCGCTTTAACACACTTTACTATAAAATACCACATTTACTTATCGGAGCCATAACATATGCAAATCCTTCTAATCAATAAAAACCCTATAGTATCCAAATTATTTGAACTCAGTGCCAAAGGCATGGAGGGGATAGAGATAGATGAAGTGGAGGATATCGAGAGGCTATCACCAGAGAGCTATGATATGCTCTTCATAGATGATGGCGACTCCACAGATGACGAGATAGAGGAGTGCATATACTCCATAGATGCCAAGCAGAAGATCGTCTTCGTCTCCGATGATGCCAAATTTGTCAATGGTGTAGATGAGATCATCAAGAAGCCATTTTTGCCATCTACTATCATATCCATGTTGCGATCCACATATGGCGAAGAGAGGGTAGCGACAGAGCAAGATATAGAGAAGCTCATCGTAGAAAATGTAGAACTATCCGAAGAGCAGAGAGATAGCGGAGATAGCCTCATACTAGACAGAGGCGAGATAGATATGATAAAAAAGCTCCTACTCGATAGCGAAGATGACATAGTAGATGATCTCTATGAGCTAGAGGACAATACAGAGAGTGACGATAGCGACGATATTGAGATCGAAGAGCAGTTACTAGAGGCGATTACGAAGATGAAGCCAAAACTCATCAAGAGATTGCTAAAGGGTGCAGAGATCAATATAACTATAAATTTTCCCAAAGAGAGGTCATAATGAGAGGTGCTATTTTGGTACTATCGGGTCCTAGTGGAGCAGGCAAAAGCACTATCATACATGCTGCAGCTGAGAGGATAGGGGAATACTACTTCTCTATCTCTACTACTACGAGAAGCCCAAGAGATGGAGAGCGTGACGGTGTCGACTACCATTTTGTATCCAAGGAGGAGTTCGAGGAGGATATAAAAGCTGGAAACTTCCTAGAGTATGCACAAGTACATGGCAACTATTACGGTACATCACTCAAGCCTGTGAATGATGCTTTAGATAGAGGTAATTTGGTTATATTTGACATAGACATACAGGGGCATAGGCTTGTCCGTGCAAAGATGGACGATATCACAACTTCAGCTTTTATCACTCCCCCTACCCTCTCAGAACTAGAGGTGAGGCTGAGATCTCGCTCTACTGACGATGATGGTGTCATAGCCAATCGCATAGCCAATGCCAAGCAGGAGATAAGTGCTGTGGGGGAGTATGATTTTTTCATCATCAATGACGATATAGAGAAGGCAGCATCAGAGTTTGTCGTAGTCACAAATGCAGCTAGGCTCAAGAGAAGCACCGAAGAAGAGGAGCAATTCATCAAAAAATGGCTAGGATAGTAGATATTTTAATTAATTTCAAGTATAATTAACAAAAATTTACAAGAAGCCATAACACAATGGCTAAAAAAGGATTGATATGGGTATGCCAGGTATGCCAGAATTGTTGGTAGTTTTATTGATAGTAGTACTTCTCTTTGGAGCAAAAAAAATACCAGACCTTGCAAAGGGTGTAGGTAAAGGTATCAAAGATTTCAAAAAAGCGGTCAAAGAGGATAGCGAAGAGGATACACCAAAAGCTATAGACAAAACCGAAGAGACTAAAACCGTAGAAGCTACAACTGTAGAGACTAAAGCTGCTGAGACAAAGAGCGAAAACGCTTAATCAAAATCACAATATCCATAGATTCTCTACTATAGAGGATCTATACTCTTTCAACCAAACTCTGGACAAAACACAATGAAGATAAAAGAACATATAAACCAAATCATAAATGATGCACTCATAAAGACATCTATAGAGCTAGATAGCGTTAGCGTGACAGAAGCTACCAAGGTAGAGTTCGGCGATTACCAATTCAACGGCATCATGCCTCTAGCAAAAATCCTCAAGAGAAACCCTAGAGATATAGCTACAGAAGTGATATCTTCCATCAAGACGAATGGAGCCATAGTCAAGGTAGAGGTAGCGGGACCAGGCTTTATAAATATATGGCTCAACGATGAGTGGTTGAGTAGTCAAGCTAGCACACTTCTAGCAGATGAACGACTAGGTATAACCACTAAAGAAAATCCGACTCGCGTAGTGGTAGACTACTCTGGTCCAAATATGGCAAAACAGATGCATGTAGGTCATTTGAGATCTACCATCATAGGAGATACACTAGCCAACCTTTTGACATTTTTGGGTGATGAAGTCATCAGACAAAATCACATAGGAGATTGGGGTACACAGTTTGGTATGCTCATAGCATTTTTAGAAGAGCTAGAAGATCAAAGCGGTAGTGAAAACCTCAGAGATTTGGAGCAGTTTTACAAAGATGCCAAAGGTAGATTTGATGTTGAAACAGATTTTGCTACTAGGGCTAGAGAGTATGTGGTCAAGATACAGGGTGGAGATGAACACTGTCTGCAATTATGGAAACAGTTTATAGATATATCCCTAGGTCACTGTGAAGAGATATACGAGAAGCTTGCTATCAACCTCAGTAGAGATGATGTAAGGGCAGAGAGCTTCTATAACGATAGACTACCTCTAGTGGTAGAACATCTCGACAAGATGGGCAAGATAGAGGTGAGTGATGGTGCTAAGTGCATTTTTATAGAAGGTGACGAAGTACCGACCATAGTCCAAAAGGGCGATGGCGGATATCTCTATGCTACTACAGATTTGGCCGCATTATGGTACAGGTCTGAAGTCTTAGGTGCGAAGCGTATATCATATGTAGTAGACGCACGACAAGCAGGACACTTTAAGCAAGTATTTCACATAGCCAAAGAGAGTGGATTGGTAGACAAAGATGTACTATTGGAGCATGTGGCATTTGGTACTATGATGGACAAGAGTGGCAAACCATTCAAGACAAGAGATGGTGGCACAGTAAAATTGGCTGATCTCCTTGATGAGGCAGTCATCCGTGCCAAAGATGCCATCACCGCCAAAGATGAGTATGATACAGAGTCATTAGATGAGCTGGCTCACATAGTGGGTATAGGAGCAGTCAAATACTCCGACCTATCTATCAATAGAGAGTCCAACTACATATTTGACTGGGATAAGATGTTGAGCCTAGAGGGCAACACTTCACTATACCAGCAGTATGCCTATGCGAGGATCATGAGTATATTTAAAAAGTATGATGGTACTATAGGCAACGAGATAAAGATAGGAGATGAGGTAGAGCATAGATTGGTACTACTTTTGATTAGGTTTGAAGATATCTTACAAAAAGCAGCCAAAGATGCATCGCCACATCAAATAACGACATATCTATATAGTGTCACTACTCTATTTATGCGTTTTTACGAATCAAACCCTATACTCAAAGATGGCATAGATGAAGCTACTAGAGGCAGCAGATTGGCCATAGCTTCATTGACAGCAAAAACTATCAAGAGAGGACTGTCCATACTAGGCATAGGGGTAGTAGACAAAATCTAAGGAGAATAGATGAAGGGTCTCATCATCATCGGTATATTGATAACCTTTGGACTCATAGGGTTCAATTTTTATCGTAGCAAAGAGTGGAAAAAATTCTCTATATCCATAGCGATATTCACCATTTTATTGATCTTTGTAGGTTTGAGTCCTATGGTGCGAACTGTAGTGCCTATATTTATCGCTCACCTGATACTGATATTGATATCTTGGGCTGGAGTACTATACTATGTCATCAGGGGCAGACTATATCTACAAGTTATACTCTCTCCTGCCGTGACACTCATACTCTTTCTTTTACTAGAGAGAGTTGTAGGTTCAGGTAGTTAGTAGCTACTAGTGATGATTGGTGCGTTAGCAAACAGCACCCTACAGAAATCTACATCTTTTATCCTAGATTTTGCAATATAATTTGATAAAAGATATGCCAATATAAATGATTGGTAGATATTTTTACTAGTAACGAAGCTATGAAGTGAGATGCGAGAGATGTTAGTAAAAATAGTTTAAGTGAAAATTAAATATATATGTACTAATATGTGTACTTGCAAAAGGAGTTTCTATGCAGACTATCAATTTCTCTCACACTAGACAAAATTTAGCTTCTACCTTTGACTCGGTGGTTGATAACTCTATGCCTGTTGTGGTAACACGACAGAATAAAGAGCCTGTGGTTATCATCTCTATGAGGGATTACCGTGCCCTAGAAGAGACAGCCTACCTTATGCAGAGTGAAGCCAATGCCAAAAGATTAAATCGTTCAATTGCCCAATTGGAAGCTGGTCTTGGCAAAAAACAAGAGCTTATAGAAGAGTGATACTTAGTTTTTCTGATGATGCTTGGGAAGATTATCTCTACTGGCAACACAATGACAAAAAGATACTAAAGAGGCTCAATAGACTTATCAAAGAGATACAAAGAGAGCCTTTTGAGGGCATCGGAGAGCCTGAACCTCTCAAATACAACTGGTCAGGGTATTGGTCTAGGCGTATAACCATCGAACATCGTTTAGTTTATAAGGTTAGTGATGATAATCTAATGATCGCTCAATGTCGATATCATTATTGATAATCTTTAAGGTATCGACTGATCTTAACTTTTGTGATATAATTCTAAACAAAATACAAGAGAACAAACCACTCCAATAAGAGCAAAACAGCTATGATACAAATTCACAAGATAGGAATATAATATTGAAATACCTAATAGACTTTATAGAAAAGAGAGATATATCAAAAACAAAGATATTTTCTCATCTCAAATGCAGCAAAGAGGAGGCGGAGCTGATACAGTATATCTGTAGACGCTATGTCAAGGGTGAAGATGATGTGCCAGTGATAAATGTACTCCAAGATAGCTATGTCG
>WFMX01000289.1 GCA_015488875.1 Campylobacterota bacterium
CCTCTACCACTGTGGCTATGATGCCTTTGGAGTAGTAATACTCTCTACCACTGCCATTGATGAGTGCTGCTGGTGGCTTACCTCTATGTATACCATAATGCCTGCCTGTCACCTTGGCTATCTCATCATTCATATTGGCACATATGGCATTGAGATCTGTACCATCCACTTCTGCCTCATGTCGGAACTTGTGTGCAGGGAAAAAGACATTACCCTGTGAGTGGTAGTCAAATGCCATAGTGATATTGTCATGGCTATCTACGAAGTTTTTGATGGCGGTAGTCTCTGCTTCGCTAAATGGTGCTTTTCCGCCATATATATTGGAGCTTGTATCACTATTTTTTGTCCAGCCTATAGAGAAGTTACGGTTGAGATCGACTCCCACGGTGCCATCTCCATTTTTTCGTCTATTTTTACGCCAAAAGGAGAAGTGCTTTCGTGAATACTCAAATCCATCAGGATTGAGACAAGGTACTATATATAGTGTAGACTCATTGAGACTCTTCTCTAGTATAGGATCTACAAATTGGTTGCGTGTTACAAACTCTATAAATTTAAGTGCTAGTTCATTGCCTATCCACTCTCTAGCATGGATACTTCCTGTGTATAACATGGCAGGTTTCTCATCTGCATTTGCTACATCATGAGATATCTTGACTAATACTATCTCTCTCTCTTCATATGTAGTACCTATATTTATCACCTCTATGAGATTGGGGTACTCTCTTTGCATTTCACGGAGAAATTCTACACTCTCCGCATATGATTTGTATTGATTTTTCATATATTACCTATAATTTTTTCTTGAAGTCGTTCCACTCATCTACTACTTTTTCAAGTATATTTTTCTTGACCCATGATATATCTAACAACTTCTTGGGATCTCTCTCTAGAATGTGTACCAATTCTACAATAGAGTGTTTTTTCAATATATCTTTTGATTTCTTTTTGCCTATACCTCTGACTGAAGTGAGTACCTTTGTCATCTCTTTCTCATTTAGCACTATATCTGGCACAGACTCTTCTACAGCTTCACTACCCTCATCATCATCTGGGTTTCTTTTTGATGGTAATCTCTTGATAGATTTGCCATAGTTGTCTTGGAAGTTCCACTTTTCGCTAGGCCACTCTTCGTAGTTGCGATCTTCTGTCAAAAGCATAGGATAGAGAGAGTCTAGCTCGTGCAACGCCATATCTCCATCCTCTGTATCTACTCTCTTACTGTCTAAGAAGTATGCACCATCATAGCTAGGTGAGTATTTACCAAAAGTAATATATCGAAGAGTTCTAAGTACTGAGCTATCCATCTTGCCCAGCTCTTCCCAATTGTATAGAGGGATATTTGGCTTAGGAAATCTACCATTGCTAAATTTCCACATCAAGTATTGACCTATCCAGTCTCTGATGTATGGGAAAGCAGCGAAAGCTGTAGCACACTCTAGTATGCGGTACTTACCATCAACACCTACTGCTACATCGCAAGCCCAGTACTCTGCATTGGCATCTTTGGATACTTTGACAGCGAGGTCTAGTAACTCTTTGGGAACTTTCTGATAATCCATAGAGCCACCCTGAGAAGTATTGGTGAGCCACTCACCCTCTGGCGGTCTCCTCCAAAATGCACAGACAGGCTTATGACCTATGAGCATCACTCTCACATCAGCCTCCATAGGTACAAAATCTTGCATATATACTGGATTGTACTTTTTCTTTGCTATTAAATTTTTCGCCTCTCTTTTGGAGTCTACTTTGTGGACAAAATATCCACCATAGTTAGATGGACCATAGCTCTTTTTGATGATCTTTGGATACTTTGTAGTCTCCATAAATTTCTGTGCTTTTTTGAGATCATAATATATATATGTCTTTGGTATAGGTATATCATACTTCCATGCAAACCTTGTCACATTCTCTTTTGATTTGTTGGAAAATTGTGTATCAAGTGATGGTATGAACTGTACGCTTGGTAGCTCTCTAGCTATCTCTCTAAATGTCTCATATGCAGTCGCAGGGATATTACCTATAAGTATATCTATCTTTTTTCTCTTGACTTCACGGACAAATCTATCTTTGTCATTTTTCCAATGGTATGTGACTGTCTCTATCTTGTCTGGCCAACCCTTGAAGTTTGATTTATCAAAAAATCTCAATACATAATCGAGATAAAGCATGCCTATCTTTGGAAGTTTCTCTTTTTTTGCCATCTATTTACCTTTCTTGTCTGTTTTGTTTTTCTTCTTCTTTTTGTCTCTCTTGTCGTTGCCACTCTTGATAGTCTTACGATCTATGAGATCTACTATCAGCTCTATCTTTTTATCATTAAAATTGAGTCCCATCTTCTCTTGCTCTGGAGTAGCAAAAGCTGGTATGCCATTGACCTCTATCACTACATACTCTTCTCTCTCAAGATCATATATGATATCGACACCAGCTATATCTGCACCGCATACTTTGACTGCTTTTTTAGCCAAGTTGATTACAGCATCATCAGGCTCTCTGAGAAATATACTACCGCCACTTGTGATATTGGTTCGCCAGTCTGTACCGTTGGCTTTTCGTCCATAACATCCTACAAATTGCCCATCAACTATATCTACTCTGAAATCAGTATTGTCATAATTGAGAAATTTCTCCACATAGAAAAATCTTAAGTCCATCTGATTGAGGAGTGGGAGTAGCATGTCAAGAGTAGCTTCATTCTCTATCTTGGTAAGTCCCATTCCGCCCCAGCCGTCAGTTGGTTTGTAGACCATCTTGTCCCACTTGCGTATGATTTCACGCAGTTGTTCGCTATCATCTCTATGACATAGCTTGAAATCTGCTGTAGCTACACCATGGTTTTGCAACAAAAATGAAGTCTGAAACTTATCTTCCGTCAATGAAAATGCCTCATAGCTATTTATCATAGGCATTATTCTGTTGAGGGCTTGATAGAGAAAGACTTGATACTGTGTCTGCTCACCAGCATTGTATGAGAAAAATAGGTCAAGACTGCTAGCTACCCTGCCATTGTGAATGATGTCACCATTCTCTGCTATAGCTTGTCTAGGATTGATACCCGTCACACATTTGATATCTCTCTCCCTCAGCTTTTTAATGATCTTTTTTTCGATCTTGTCACCGCCACCATTTTGGTACATCCACATACCTATTCTTCTTGACATCAGTTTTTCCTTTATAAAGCACTATTTATAGTAAACCGTATTTTAACATAATATGTTGAAAGTGAGTTTTGTATAGGCAAAAGCCTTATAACTGTGTAATAAAGAAACAAATAAATAATATA